>PXAU01000007.1 GCA_003567075.1 Trueperaceae bacterium | reverse complement strand
CGCGCCGCGCCGGGACGGTCGGAGACGGTCTCGACCGAGACTGTCGCTCGAGGGTACCAGGCCGCGCGGCAGGGGGCCGGCGCCGCTGCGGCCAGGGTGTCGGTCCCGTTGCGGACAGGTCCCGTTGCGGGCGAGCCCTGTTGCGTGCGAGCCCCGTTGCAGACAGGTCCCGTTGCGTGCGAGCCCCGTTGCGGCTCAGCCCTCCGGTTCCCAGACCTCGATCTGGTCGCCTGCCAGCCGCCAGAACCGCACCGCGTGGGCCGCCGCGTCGTACACCGCCCACGAGGCGGGCACGTCGGCGGCTGCAACGGGGTCGTAGCCCATGAGGGTGCCGGGGTTGACGAACCAGGCCTGGTCGCGGCGGGCGGAGCGCGCGCGGTGGTCGTGGCCGAAGGCCACCAGGTCGGCGCTGCTCGGGTCGACCACGTCTGCGATGTCGGGGTAGTGCTGGGCGATCACCGTGCGGCCCCCGAGCGAGCCCCGGTACAACTCGGCGTGCACGACGACGTGATCGAAGCCGGCCGCGGTGGCGGTGAGTCGGTGCAGGTCGCCGTCGTTGTTGCCGTAGGTGACGTGGATGGGGTGGGGGTAGCCGCTGCCGAGCAGCTTCATCACGAAGGGTGAGACCAGGTCGCCGAGCACGACGAGCACGTCGGTGTGCTCGCGCAGCCAGGGCAGCGCCCGTCCCAGGGCGCGCACGTGGTCGTGCACGTCGGCGAGGAGGCCGATGCGGAGCGGCGCGTCGTGTTCGTGTCCAGCGGGGTTCGTCATGGATCCATCCTAGGGTGCTTGGCTGCGGCGTTCGCCGCGCTCGCGTCTGTCGCCCTAGCGTTCGCCGCCGTCGCGCTCGCGCGCGGCCAGCGCGGCGCCGAAGGCGGTCGCGCGTTCGGCCCCGTCGGGCAGGTGGAGCAGGTCGCTCGAGCCGTACACGCGGAACACCGCGCCCACCATGCTCCGCACCGGCTCGAACGTCGCCAGGCGGCCGACCATCACCACGGCCGGTAAGGCCTGGGCGCGGACCGCGTTGACGGCGACGAGGCCGATCGTCTGGGCGATCATGGTGACGACGGCGGCGGCCAGGTCCTCGCGGCGCACGTCCAGGTCGCTCTCTGCCAGGCGTCCCAGGCTCACGGCGGTGGCATCTGGCGGGAGGCTCCCGATACCGGATCCGAGGACGTCGGCCAGCGTGGTGTCGACCGCGGAGGCATCGCCTGCGGCGGCGAGCTCAGCGATGGCGTGGGCGTCGCGCGTCCCCAGCAGCAGGCCTCCCAACGCCCGGAGGGTCCCGCCGCCGACGGGCGTGCCGCTGGCGTGCGAGTAGCGTTCGCTCGATGCGTCCGCTGCGATCATCGCGGTGCCGGTGCCGCACGAGACCACGAGCGCGCGCTGCAGGCCGGCCAAGTGCAGGCCGCCGCGCCCGATGGCTTCGGGTTCGCCGATCACGTGCAGCGGGGCGCGCGTCTCGGTCAGGCTCGGTGGGCCGGCGGCATCCCTGGAAAGCGTCCCGGAGCGGCCTCCGGTCACGCCGATCGCGGCTGCCTCGGAGGCGCGCGGACCGAGCGCCTCCAGGGCGCGGGCGAGCGCCTCGGACGGCTCCACGCCGGCGCTCTCGAAGCGGGTGTGCGAGGGTCCCTGGACGGCGCCGTCGGGCGGCAGCAGCACTGCGTCGGTGACGCTCAAGCCGATGTCGACGCCCACCACGTCCGGCCCGGCCGGCGCGCGCGTGCGCACCGGCCTCACCCCTCCGGCGCCGGCCTGCGAAGGCGCTCGCTGAAGCGGCGCCGCAGCCCCGCCAGCTTCGGATCGATCACCACACGGCAGTAGCCGTAACCAGGGTTGTTGGCGTAGAAGCGCTGGTGGTACGCCTCGGCCGGGTAGAAGGGACCGGCATCGACCACCTCGGTCACGATGGGCCCCTCGAACACGCCCTGGGCGTCGAGCGCCTCGATCAGCCGCTCGGCTTCGGCACGCTGCTCGGCGTCGTGCACGAACACCGCCGAACGGTACTGCGTACCGACGTCGTGCCCCTGGCGGTCCTTGGTGGTGGGGTCGTGGGTGGCGAAGAACACCTCGAGCAGGTCGCGGTAGCTGACCTCGGCCGGGTCGAAGTGCACCTCCACGCCTTCGGCGTGGCCCGTCGTGCCCTCGCACACCTGCTCGTACGTGGGCCGTGGGACGTGCCCGCCGGTGTACCCGGGGATCACCTTCGTGACCCCGGCGAGCTCGGCGAAGACGGCTTCGGTGCACCAGAAGCAGCCGCCAGCGAAGGTGGCGACGGCAGCGTTGCGTTCAACGGCGCTGGTCATGGGCACCATGCTAGGCGCCTGCGGGTGCTCGTCAGCGTCGCTCAGGATGCTGGCACGGCGCGTACACCCCTGGTGGCCCGCACCTGCGGAGCCTGCGGCAGGCTCGCGCCTGCTGGGGCGCAGGGAGTCCCGGGCCAGGTGCTGCTCAGGACCAGGGCGGCAGGCGCCAGACCCACGCCTGCAGCGCCAGGGCCAGACCTGCGGCCCCAAGGAGCAGGTGGAAGGCGGCACGCGGCCGCATCCGCGTGCCGAAGCCGGCGCCGCCGCCGGCGAGCGTGAAGAACGCTCCCACCAGCACCAGCACCAGCGAGAGGACGACGATCGCCGCCAACGACCAGGCCGCCCACGGCCACCACGCCGTGAGGTCGAGCGCGAGCGTGCGCTGCACCTCGCCGATCGCGCGCACCATCACCACGAACCAGAGCACCGTAGCGACCGCCTGCAGGCGCGCCGTCACGCGCAGCAGGCGCAGCGCGCCGCCGGGCGCACTGCCGCGGGGCTGGCGCGAGCGCCAGTGCCGCAGCGCACCGACCGGCCACGACAGCAGCGCGATGATCGCGGCGAGCGCCGCCGCCAGCAAGCAGCCCAGCACCACGGGGATGCGTTCCAAGGGCGGTACCGGCTCCAGCGTCACGGGCATGCCCAGGACGCCGTGCACCAGGGGTCGTTCGAGCGCGTCGCGGGGGACCGCCAGGGCGTCGCCGCCGTGGTCTCGGACGTAGACGCCGGCCTCGGTCGGGAGGTAACGGCGCGCAGGTGAGGCAAGCTCCGGTGTACGCACCACCAGGCTCCCGTCGCGGCGGATCTCGAGCGGGAGCTGTGCCAGACCGGTGAGCGTCAGGAACGCTTCGGGACCGGTTCGGGCCACGCGGTTCGGGCGGTAGCTGCCGGCCGCGGCACGGGCCTCGTCCGGGAGCCTCGTCGCCGACACCGCCACCGGCTGCGTGCGTGCGTCACCCAGGAAGCGCTCGAGCAGCCGCTCGGCCAGCAGCCAGCGGGCGTCGAGCAGGCCGTCGGCGGTCGACCACGCGACGTCGAAACGCTCGCCGCCGTTGACGTGCACGAAGATGCCCAAGGCGGCCGAGGGCACGATCGCGAGAAGCGTGTGGAGCCCTGGCAGGTCGCCGGCCTGCAGCACCGCCTCGTGGCCCAGCAGCCAGCCCTCGGTCATGCCGAGCGTGGTGCCGGCGGCCAGGGGGTGGGGCCGGGCGGCGGGCGTGATCAGCGCCGTGCGGACGTCGTTGCCGAGCGGGCCGGGCGGGTCTGCGGCCGTGAGCGCCGCGAGCAGCTCGGCGGCGTCGCGCCCGGAGAGGCGGAGCTGCCCGGCCGTCGGCTCCAGCACGGTGGGCGGCCAGAGCGGCTGCAGGGCGCCGCCGGCGTCGCGCTCATGACCGCGGGCGGTGGCGGCGTCGTAGTCAGGATCGGCCGGGCGCAACAGTCGCCCCGACGCGAGGTCCAGAGGTTCGAACACCAGCCGCTCGAGCGCGCGCTCGGCGCCTTCACCGGTCACGGCCTCGAGCACCAGGCCCAAGGCATGATGGCCGGCGTTGCCGTAGCGGGGTCCCGAGCCCGCTGGATCCACCCGGGGCGGGAGCGGCAGCTCGGCGAGCGGCGGGTTCGGGCCACCGCGCACGTCGGCGGTGTTGAGCAGCCGCTCGTCGAAGCCGCTGGTGTGGGTGAGCAGGTGCCAGGTGGTGAGCGGGGTCGCGTCGCCAGGCGGGGGCGGCGGCACCAGGCCCGGGGCGAGCAACTGCTCGAGCGGCGTGGCGAGGTCGAGCGCACCCGCCGCGACGAGGTCGAGCACCGCGATGGCGGTGACGGTCTTCGTGACCGAGGCCAGCCACAGCGGGTCGTCGAGCGTGAGGGTGCGGCCGGTCGACACGTCCGCGGTGCCGTACGCCTCCGCCGCGACGACCTCGCCGGCGAGCGCGACGGCGACCACCGCGCCCGGTATGCCGGTCTCGGTGAGCACTTCGTAGACGATGGTGTCGAGCTCGAAGCGGGCCGCGGCGCGCTGCACCGTGGCGGCGTCGAGCTCTTCGGGTTCGAGGGCCCGCGGGCTGAGGTCGGGTTGGGCGAGCACCGCACCGGCACCGAGCAGGGCGGCGACGAGCCCGGCCGCGATCACGCCGGGCAACCACGGCCGCGCGCGCGAGGGGCGCGGCGCGGGGCCCGCGGCGTCGCGGTGGGGGATCGGCATGACCGATGGTATCGCCTCGGCGGCATGGGGGCGCGGCGGCCGACGTGCAACCGCGGGCCTCACGGTAGGCTCACGCTCGCTCGCCTAGGCTCGCCTCGGAGGTGACGCCGATGGCGCGGGGCGCAGGCTCGTCCGCGGCGCCGCGGGAACGCCGCGGGCGCGACAGGGCGCGACGGGGCGACGGTGCGGTGTCACCGTCTGCAGGCGCCGAAGCGGCCATGCGGCTGCTCGGTGCGCCGGCCGTGCGCGTCGCCGATGCCTGGTTGCCGCTGCGGCCCACGAAGGCCTGCGCGCTCCTGGCGTACGTGGCGCATCGAGGGCGCCCCGTCGCGCGCAGCGAGCTCGCAGCCCTGTTGTGGCCCGAACTCGACCCACAGCATGCCGCGACCAACCTGCGGCAACTGCTGCGAGCGCTGACGACGAGCCCTTTCGGCGTCGCGCTCGAGCGCGATCGTGACACCGTCCGAAGCACCCTCGCCAGCGATTCGCTGGCGTTGCGGCAGGCCGTCGACGAGGAGCGTTGGGAGGACGCCGTCGCCTGCTACCGGGGACCGTTCCTCGAGGGCTTCACGGTCGCCGATGCCGGCGGCTTCGCCGCCTGGGCTGCGAACGAGCGTCGCCACACCGACGCATGCTGGCGCCGCGCCTGCCTGAACTGGCTCGAGACGCTCGTGCGCGAGGGCCGTTACGCCCTCGTGGCGCAGGTGGCGGAGCGGCTGCTCGCCGTCGACCCGTTCGACGAGGTGGCGCTACGGCACCTGCTCGACGCTGCGGTCGAGCGCGGCGACACGCACGGCGCCCGCCAGCGCTTCGAGGCGTTCTGCGAGGCGCTTCGCCGCGACGGCGGGCGCGAGGCCGAGGCCGCCACGATCCGCTCGGGCGAGCGGCTCTACCGCACCACCGGCACGACCGGGCGCACGCCGGCCGCGGCCAGCGCGTCCTTCGGTCGGCGTGCGAGCGATCGCGCCCTCGCTGCGCTGGTGCCCCGCGGTGGCGGGCGGCAGCGCCTGATCGGACGCGACGACGTCCTCGCCGACCTGGTCGCGCTCCTGCGACGCGACGACGTGCGCGTGTTGACCCTGCTGGCGCCGGCCGGTGCGGGCAAGACCGCCCTGGCCGTGGCGCTGGCCGACGCCGAGGCCAGCGCCTTCGGAGGCGGCATCGTGGTGGTGGCGTTGGGCGACCGCGGCGTCGACGACACGTTCGCGCAGGCCCTGTCCGATGCCGTGGCCGACGCCGTGGGATGGGCGCCGGGCGCAGTCTCGGGCGGACAGGACACGCGCAGCCTCCTGGCAGCGCGGCGCGCGCTCGTGGTGCTCGATGGCTTCGACGCGTTCACCGCCCAGGCCGGTGAGGTCGAGGCGCTGGTGGACGACGCGCCCGAGCTCAAGGTGATCGTGACCGCCCGCCAGCGTCTGCACCTGCCCAGCGAGACGGTGTACGAGGTGCCGCAGCTCGCTACCGTCAGCTGCGGTGAGCGCGCCACGGCCGGATCGGGACCGAGTGCAGCGGCGCGCATGTTCCTGCAGCTCGCGACCCGCGGCGCTGGTCGCCCGCCGCTCGGCCTTGATCGACTAGCCCAGGTCGAGCACATCTGCTGCGCCGTGGGCGGCAACCCGCGCGCCATCGAGCTGCTGGCCGGCTGGCTGGACGTGCTGCCGCTCGACGAACTCGAGCGGCAGCTGGGGGCATCCTGGGACCTGCTGCGGAGCGACGACGTCGATCGCCGCGCCGTGAGCCGGGACCTCGAGGCCGCCATCGATGCCTCGTGGCGCCGGCTCGGTACCGCCGACCGTGCGGCCTGGACGCGCCTGGCGACGATGCCGGGCAGCCTGGACCGCGAGGTCGCCGCGGTCGTCGCGGGGACCGGCTGGCGCGGGCTCAGGCGGTTGGTCGACAACGCGGTCCTGTGCCATCGCGAAGAGCGTCTCGAACTGCACGCCCTGGTCGGCCGCTTCGGCCGCGAGCGCGCCGGGGCCGAGACGCAGGCCGCCTGGGAGGCGGCGCTGCCGCTGTGGCGCGAGCGCTGCGCCAGCGAGGTCGATCCCGCCACCGGCAGGCTACGCTGCATGCACGGCCACGACCTCGATCAAGCGCTTGGCGCTTGGCGCTGGGCGCTTGCACGGGACCGCTGGGACCATGTGGCAGCGATGGCGCCCGGGCTGCTGCGTGCGCTCTCGCGTGCGGGTCGCAGCCGCGAGCTCGCGCTCGCGGCGGACGAGGCTCGAGCGGCGCTGACCGGCGGCCGCGAGGGCGAGCGCGATCGGGCCCTGTCGCGGGTGTTGCCGCTCGTGCCCGGTCCGGCGCGGAAGGTTCGTGCGAACGCTGCGATGGCGCTGGCGTTGGCCGAGGCATCGAACGACCACCGAGCCATAGGCGACGCGCTAGCCGCCCTCGTCCGTGCCGATCCTGCGCACCAGCTGGGCGAGCGGGCGGCGCGCGCGCGGCACGCGTACCGGCGGGCACGCGACGCACCTGGGCTGGCGCTGCTGCTGCTCGACGTCGCTTCGGCCGACGTGCTCGCCGGCCGCTTCGCCACGGGTGAAGCGCGCTTGCGCAAGGCGCTGCAGCAGTGCCTGCAGCTCGGTGATGGGCTGGGGCAGGCCCGGGCCCACGACCTCTCGGCGATCCCGACGCTGCTGCGGGGTGACGTCGCCGCGACCCGCGACCGACTGAAGCTGGCGCGCGCCCTGTACGAGGCCGCTGGCAGCGCCTACCAGGGACCGGGCACGGCCTGCAACGAGGCGTGGGCTGGCACGCTGCATCTGCCGCGCACGCGGGCCGAGGCCCAGGTCGAGGCCTGCGTCGCCGTTGTGGGTGCCGCCTTCGCCCCGGGTCAGGCCGCGCTCCTGCGCGGTCACGTGTGCGAGCGCTGGGGTGACTTCGCGGCGCTGGCAGAGCTCTCGGCAACGGCGCTGGAGCAGCTGGCGGACGACGATCGACCGTCGATCGCCGCGCTCCTCGCGCACCAGCGACGGGCGCGTGCGCTGGCAGCGCTCGGCGACTGCGCCGAGGCCGCCGGGCACCTGCGCCGAGCGGTGGCGATGACGAGAGCGTTGGCGGCGCCCCGCTTCGTCGCCAGGGTCGCTCTCGCTGCTGGCGCGCTGGCGCTCGCGCTCGGGCTATGCGAGCAAGCGTCCCGCCAGCTGCTGCGGGCGTGGCATCATCCCGTGCTCGAAGCCGTCCTCCGCGACGATCTCGGCTCGCTCGCGGGCCAGCTCGGCATCGACGCGAGCGCCAGCGCACCCGACCTTGCGGCGAGCGACGAGCGAACCGTGCGCGACCTCGAAGCCTGGCTCGAGCAGCTCGACGTGCCTCGAGAGCCGAACGAGACGGCGCTGACCGGAACGCCGTAGCGGGCACGTGCGAACGGAGCCGCAGGGCAGGTGCCACGGCCGCGCTGCGCCGCGCATCGCGCTTCGAGTGAGGCATCATCGCGTACGCTGGTCGTACCCATGGGAGGGAGCGTCCACCTGCTCGGGTCGCCCGCTGTCCGCGTCGGCGGCGAATGGGAGCCGCTCAGGCCGAGCAAGCCGAACGCGGTGCTGGCGTACCTCGTGTACCGGGGGGCACGCGTGCGGCGGAGCGAGGTCGCGGCCCTGCTATGGCCCGAGGCCAGCTCGGAGCACGCCCAAGCGGCCTTGCGCCAGGCGCTCCGGAGCCTGAGCAGCGCGCGCTTCGGTCAGTTGCTCGAGCGCGATCGAGGCAGCCTCTGGGTGCAGGCCGAGAGCGACGTCGAGCGCTTCCGCCTGGCCTTGACCGAGCGGCGGTGGCGCGATGCCTTCGAGGCCCATGCCGGACCGCTGCTCGAGGGCTTCGAGCTCGATGGCGCCGACGAGTTCGCCTCCTGGCTCGCGACCGAACGCAGCGCCGTGAGCGAGGACTGGCGGCGCGCCTGCCGTGCCTTGCTGCACGAGGCGAGCGGTGTGGGGGACTTCGACGAGGCCCAGCGCTACGCCGACCTCCTGGTCCGGGCCGACCCCTTCGACGAGCAGGCGACGCGAGAGGCGATGGCGTTGGCGGCGGCGGCCGGGGACGTGCACGGTGCCGTACGGCGCTACGAGGCGTTGTCCGCGCTGCTCCAGAGCGAGGTGGGCGTGGCGCCCGAATCGGCCACCACGGCGCTCGTCGAGCGCCTTCGAGGCCAGGCGCTGAACGGCGTCGCGGCGAGCGTTCGGACGCCGCCGCTCCGGCTGCTCGCGCCACACGTCGCCAGCCGGCGTTCGGTGGTCGGACGCGCGCAGGCCAAGGAGGAGCTGCTTGCCTTGCTGCAGCACGAGGACGTCCGGTTGATCACCTTGCTCGGACCCGGTGGCGTCGGCAAGAGCACCCTGGCGGCGGCCTTGATCGAGGAAGCGGCGGCGTCGTTCCCGGACGGTGTGTTCGTGGCGCCGCTCCACGGGCTGACGGGCAGCGACGCGGTGGCCCTCGCGGCGGCACGCGCGGCCGGTATCGCCGTCAGCGCCGAGGCGCCGGCGATGCCGCAGGTGGTGCCGGTGCTCGGCTGGCGGCGGGCACTGTTGGTGCTCGACGGTTTCGAGTCGCACGTTGCCGAGGTGGCGACGGTCGACGCGCTGGTGCGCGGCGCGACCCGCTTGCGGGTGCTGGTGACCTCGCGCGTGCGGCTGAAGCTCTCGACCGAGGTGGTGTTCGAGGTCGAGCCGCTGGCGACGCGGAGCGACACGGACGGCGGCCTGAGCCCGGCCGCGGAGCTCTTCCGGAACGTGGCTGCCCGCCGCGTGGCCTCCGCGCCAGACGCGGTCCTCGATCTCGCGTTCGTCGAGCGCGTGGCCGAAGCGCTCGGTGGTCACCCGTTGGCGTTGGAGCTGGCGGCCTCGTGGGTCGACGTGCTGGGTCTGGAGGGTCTCGACGAGCAGGTGCGGCGTTCGTGGGCCCTGCTGCGCAGCGACGACGTCGACCGAGCCACCGGCCTGCACGACGTCCACGGCGCCATCGAGGAGGTGTGGCAGCAGCTCGCGCCCGAGGATCGCGTCGCCTGGGCGCGCGTGGCGGTGATGCCCGGCAGCCTCGACCGGGTGGTGGCGGCCGAGGTCGCCGGCACCGGCTGGCGCGGCGTGCGCCGGCTGCTGGACCGGGCCGTGCTGCGGCACCGGGGTGAGCGCCTGGAACTGCACGCCTTGCTCGATCGGTTCGGGTACGAACGGGCCGAGGCGCTCGGGGTGGTGGACGACGCCTGGCGGGCCGCGCTGGAGGTGTGGCGCGTTCGCGTCGCGACCGAGCTCGACGCGCGCACCGGTCGGCGCGTGCAGCTGCACGCGAGCGACGTGGAGCAGGCCCTCGGGGCATGGCGCTGGGCGCTCGAAGGGGAGGCGTGGGAGGCGCTCGCCGACATGGCGGTCGGCCTGATGCGGGCGCTGGACCAGATGGTTCGGCGGCTCGAGCGCGAGGCGCTCGTCGCCGAGGCGGTGACGCGCCTCGAAGCGGCGCAGGGGAGCGGACGCGACCTAGCCCTGGCGCGCCTCTCGGCGCTCGCGCTGGCGTGCCCTGCGAGCGCGGCCGACGACGCGACGCGTGCGCTGCGGCTCGCGGGCAGGCTCGATGACGATATCGCCTTGGGGTTGGCCCACGCCGCGCTCGCCTGCGGTGGGCCGCCCACGATCAGCGCAGCGAACGCTCGAGCGGCGCGCGCCGCGTTCGAGCGCGCTGGCGACACGATCGGACTCGCGACCATGCTGACCCGGCGCGGGAACTGGCTGGCAGACCTCGGGCACGTCGCGCTCGCCGGCGTGGTGCTGCGCGAGGCCTTCGCGCTGCACCACGGTCTCGCTGACCAAGGCGGGCTGGCCGACGTCCACGACGCGCTCGCGAACGCGGCGCTGGTGCGAGGCGACCTGGAGGCTGCGCGTGAGCACGTGCGCGTCGCTCGCGCGCTCTGCGCCGAGCGCGGCACCGTGCTGCGCGACGCCGGCACGTACGCCACCGAGGCCTGGGAGGCGCGCGTGGCCGGCGACCCGGTCCGTGCCGCGGAACGGATCGAGGCCTTCGCGAAGCGCGCTGCGCGCGTGACCGACCCCAGCTTCCGGCGCTTGGTGCTGACCTTCTCGTACCACGTGCGCTTCGGACCGCGCCAACGGGCCCTGGAGCTGGGGTATCGGCTGCTGACGCTCCCGGGCACGTCGGAGCGCGTGAGCATCATGGGTGTGGCCGTCAACTACGATCTCGCCTTCTGCTTGGCCGACCTCGGCCGGCCCGACGAGGCTGCGCCGTTCTTCGCGGAGGCCGTGCGGTTGACCCGCCTGTTGGGCGCACCCCGGTTCGTCGCTCACGGGGCCCTGGTCGCCGCGGCGCTGGCCAGCGCCGACGAGGACGCGGCGACGGCGCAGCGGTTCGCGGCCCTGGCGTGGCACCACACGGCGTTCGAGTTCGAACGCAGGCGCGACGTCGAGGCGCTGCTCGCGCGCTGGCGTGCGACAGAGCCGGCCGTGCCGCTACCCTTCCCGAGCGACGAGGCCATCCTGGCGGCGTTGCAGGAGCAGTTGGCGAGGCTGGAGGCAGGCTGAGGCGTCGCGCGCGGCCAAGCCACGCTCCACCGAGCGCTCCACGGGCGCGCTCCCCAACGGCACGACCCAGCCGCGCTCGCCGCTCCGCCAGGCGTTCGCGCCTCGAGTCGGGAGCGGCTCAGCTCGCGCGGGCCGTCGGGTCGCGCTCGGCGCCGGCCTCCAGCAGGTAGCCGCGCCGGACGCCCAGCACCACGTCCTCGCCTTCGGGCACCAGCTCGTCCTTCTCGGTCTGGACCCGTAGCTCGTGCCCCTGGTAGCGCAGGCGGTACTCGCACAGGTTGCCGAGGAAGCTGCGCAGTTCGACCGTGGCGTGGAGGTCCGATCCCTCGACGCTCCGACCCAGCACCATGTCCTCGGGCCGTACGCCCAGCAGCACCTCGCGCGCGTCGGGCACGAAGCTCGGGCGCGGCAGCGTCAGCGTAGCGCCGCCTGCGACGTGGAGCATCACGGTGTCCGCCTCGACCGTGTGCAGCTCGGCCGGGAGGTAGTTGACCGAGCCGATGAAGTCGAGCACGAACTTGGTGGCGGGGCGCTCGTAGATCTCCACCGGTGAGGCGATCTGGTGCACGCGCCCCTCGTTCATCACGGCGATGCGGTCCGACATCGCCAGCGCCTCGAGCTGGTCGTGGGTCACGTACAGGATCGGGATGCCGGTGTCGCGCTGGATGCGCTTGAGCTCGATCCGCATGTGCTCGCGCAGCTTGGCATCGAGGTTCGAGAGCGGCTCGTCGAGCAGCAGCACGTCCGGCGACGCCACCAGCGCCCGCCCGAGCGCCACGCGCTGCTGCTGGCCGCCCGAGAGCTGGCTCGGCTTGCGCTCGGCCAGCGGCTCCATGCCGAGCAACGCCAGCACCCTGCCCACCTCGCGCTGCTGCTCGCTGCGCGACTGGCGTTGCAGCCGCAGCGGATAAGCGATGTTCTCGAACACGCTCATGTGCGGCCACACGGCGTAGTTCTGGAACACCATGCCGATGGCGCGCTCGTGGGTGGGGACGTCGATGCGGCTGGCGGCGTCGTACACGGTGGTGTTCTTGATGCTGATGCGGCCGTCGTCGGCCGTCTCGAGGCCCGCCACGCAGCGCAAGGTGGTGGTCTTGCCGCAGCCCGACGGTCCCACCAGGGAGAAGAACTCGTGCTCCTCCATGGCGAAGCCGACGACGTCCACGGCCGTCATGGTGCCGAAGCGCTTGCTGAGTCCCTCGACCTCGATGGTGACGCTCACGTGACCTCCTCCCT
>PXAU01000290.1 GCA_003567075.1 Trueperaceae bacterium | reverse complement strand
TTCGTGGCCAGCAGCGAGACGCTCTTGACGCCATACGCCTCCGACGCCCCGAGCGCCGAGGTCGACAAGAACCGGTACTGCGGGTTGTCCTCGACGACCGCCACCGTGAGCCCAGACGTCTCGATCATGCCCAGGTAGCTGTGGATCTGGGCTGCACCACCGATGCAGGCCGCCCAGAGCGAGCTGTTGCAGACGATGTCGTCGCTCAACTGCAGCTCCGTGACGATGTCGGCGATGGCCATGCGGCCGCCCGGCCGCAACACCCGGGCGATCTCGGCGAACACCTGCGGCTTGTCGGCCGCGAGGTTGATGACGCCATTGCTGATCACCGCGTCCACGCTGCGGTCCTCGACGGGTAACGCTTCGGCGTAACCGGCCAGGAAGGTGACGTTCGAGAGCCCGGATCGGCCGCGAAGGCGTTCGGCCTTGGCGCGCTGGGCCTCGGTCATGTCGACCCCGATCACGTGCCCCTGCGGACCGACCTGGCGCGCGGCGAGGAAGCTGTCCATGCCCGAGCCGCTGCCGACGTCGAGCACCGTCTCGCCGGCCCGTAAGGCAGCGAGCCCGAGATGGTAGCCGACCCCGGCGAACGACTCGATCGCCTCGGTTGGGACGAGGTCGAGCGCCTCGGGCGGGTACCCGAGGCGCTCGGCGAGCGCGCGCCCCATCTCGAAGTGGAAGCTGGCGCCTGGCTCCTCCGCCACCTGGTGGTACATGGTGCGAACCTGGGTGCGGAGGTCGTCGACGTCGACGCGCAGCATCAGCTGGCCTCCTCGAGCTGGACCTTCACTGGCGTCGGGTTCGTGAGGACGTCCATGACCGGCGAGGTGCGTTGCACGTACGCGCAGAGGTCCTCGAGCTGCTCGCGCGGTGCGTCGGCGTCGACCCGGTAGCGCACGGTGATGCGCTCGTAACCGGGTCGCTCCGTGTCGCTGAGGCCGAGGAAGGGCCGCAGGTCGAGGTCGCCGTCGACGTCGAAGGTGAGCGAGCGCACCTCGATCCCGCGTGCCGCGGCGTTGTACACGAAGCCGACGCTCAGGCACGAGGTGAGCGCGTGCAGCACCGCCTCGACGGCGTTCGGCGCGTGGTTGGTGCCGAGCAGCAGCGGTGGCTCGTCCCCCTCGAGCACGAAGGGCTGCTCACGCGAGGCATCCTCCTGCCCGGCGCCGTAGAAGCCTCGGATCTCGGTCCTGGAGCGAGCGCCGCCAAGCCACTCGGCGCTGGCTCGGAAGCTGAAGCGCGCTAGGTCGGGCTGTTGCTTCAGGTGCTCGATGGTTTCGGTCAAGCGATCGACGTCGATACCGTTGCGTGTGCTGGTTGCGATGGCCATGATTGCCTCCCCGTTCTGCGTGCTACGACGTTCGTCACGTGGCGTCGGCGCGGATCCATCCAGCGCCGAGGTCGCTGGCGCAGTGGCCGGCGACCATGCCCCGTAGCCTGCCAGCCGCACCACTACCAAGGCACTACCGCCGGAGCGAGCGTCAGCCGGCGCCGCGCGCATCGACCGCATGCGCGCCTGTCGCGCGCCAGGGCCACTCGGCGTGTGCGATGATCGCCCGACGATGCAGGTCGGTCCCGCACGGGGAGGGCGACCGCCGGCGCACCTCCTGGCGGCCGGGGCGCTGACGCTCGGACTCGTTGGTGACGCGGTCATGTACGCGGTGCTGCCGGCGGCGGCGGCCGCCTACGGTCTGGGCGCCGTCGGGGTGGCCGCGGCCCTGTCGGTCAACCGCTTCGCCCGGCTCGCGCTCAACCCCATCGCAGCCGCTTGGCTGGCGCGTTCCGGCCTCCGACGCGGCGGCGTCGTCGGTGCGGTGCTCGCACTCGTGTCGACCGTGGGCTACGCGATCGCACCCGGCCTCGCGGCGCTGCTGACCGCTCGCGTGGCGTGGGGCGCCTCCTTCGCGACGCTGCGGCTCACGGTGCAGGGGTACGCCACCTCGCACCGTCGCAGCGCAGCGCGGCGCCTCGGCGATGCCGCCGCCCTCCAGGAGCTCGCGCCCGCGGTGCTCCTGGTGGTGGGCACGGCAGCGCTGGCGCCGCTGGGCGTTCGCGGCCTCTTCTGGGCGCTCGCCGGTCTGACGGCGCTGGCGCTCCCGCTCGCGCTGGCGCTCCCGCCATCGCGCCCGGAGCAGAGCAGCTCGACCGCCGCTGGCGCCCCCTCGGGTCGCGCGGCTGGTCGCGGCACCGCGACGGATCCCCTCGAGTCACGCGCCGCCGTGGCGAACACGGTTGCGCCCAACCCCGCGAACGCCGGCGGGACCCACGGGCCTACGCCGGCGCAGGCGCACCCATGGGGGCCTGGCAGCCTGCTCGCCGCGTCCGCCTTCGGCGTCGACGGCGTTCTCACGGCCGGCATCGTGCTGGCGCTCATGGCAGTGGGGTGGCCGCCGCTGGTGGCGGCGCAAGCGGGCGGCTGGCTGCTGGCCGCGCGCAAGGTTGGGCAGGTACTCTCGGCCCCACTCGCCGGCCGAGCCGGCGAGCGCTTCGGGGTGGTGCGCGTCGTGCGGCTGGCCGGCGCAGCGACGACGCTCGGGCTGATCGCCATGGCTGCCGCGCCCATCTCGGTGGCGGCGCTGCTGGCCGGCACCGTGGTGGCGATGCTGGCCGGCTCGGTGGTGGCGACGCTGGTGCCCGCCGTCGTGGGTGGTGACCACGCCACCACGCGCTTGAGGCAGTTGGGATGGCTTGCGAACGCGCGCGATCTCGGGGCCGCCGTGGGCGCCGCCGTCGGTCCGCTGCTGTTGGTCGG
>PXAU01000313.1 GCA_003567075.1 Trueperaceae bacterium | reverse complement strand
TGACGGCGTGCTCATGGCGAGAGCACAGGAGAAGATCACGACCCTGCCGTTCTTGGCGCCTCGCAAGCAGACGCTCGCGAGGGAGCACAGGCACACCCTCAGGGACCTGAACAGGAGCTTCGGCGCCCCATCGCGATAGCGCGAGGCGACGCCGGGCGCGTTGCCGATCGTGCGAAGCTCGAGCTCGATCACCGCCGCACATCGGCACCACCAGCGGAAGCGCGCCGTTGCCGGAGCCGGAGGGCTCTCCACCACGGCGGCCGATCTGGCTCGCTTCGTTGCGGCCGCGACCGACGCCGGTGCATCACGAGCGGCTGCGACCCGTCGAGCCGCGCCGCGAGAGCGGCGGCGCCGGGTCGTCGTGGCGGTCGACGAGCGGAGGGTGGCGGTGCGTCATGACGCCCATGTTGACGAGTTGGGTACGGTCCCGGCATGATGAACGGACGTTCACTATACTGAGTGAACGTTCATAGGAGTGCGCATGCCCCCCAGCCTCAAGGACAAGCTCGACGCCACCCGCCGCGCCCACATTCTCAGCGCCGCCGCCGAAGCGTTCGCCGAACGAGGCTTCCACGCCACCACCATCAAGGAGATCGCCCACCGCGCCGGCGTCGCCGACGGCACGATCTACAACACCTTCGACGACAAGGAGGCGCTCCTGCTCAGCATCTTCGACCAGTTGCAGCATGAGATGCCGGCACCCGCGCTCCCGAGCGATCTGCGCGAGGTCGACCTCCGGGAGCTCCTCCGCCTCTTCCTCGGCGCCGCCCTGAGCGGCCTCGATGCGCACGAGTTCCGACTCTTCCGGGTGGTCACCTCCGAGATCCTCGTCAACCCCGAGCTCGGCGAGCGCTACCGCGCCGAGCTCCTCGCTCCCATGCTCGACGGCGCCGCCTCGCTGCTCCGGGCCTGGTCGGCCGCGCATGCCACGACCCTCCCCCACCTCGACCTCACCCTCCGCGCCGTCGCCGCGCTCGTCCTCGGCCTCGCCATGCAGCGCGCGCTCGGCGACGAGGCGCTCGCCGAGTCGTGGTCGCAACTCCCCGACACCGTCGCCGAGATGCTCGCATGCGGGATCGGGGGCGCGGACCCGCAGCCGGGTGATGCGAGCACAGCGAGCGCGCCCAACCCGTGAGGATCGCCGTCGTAGCGCTCGGCACCCGCGGCGACGTGCAGCCCTACCTGGCACTCGCCAAGGGACTCGTGGCGCGCGGGCACCGCGCCACCTTGGTCACGCACGAGACGTTCGCAGGGCTCGCCCATGAGCACGGTGTCCCCGTCGCGCCCCTCACCGGCGACGTGCTCGCCGCGATGCGCTCCGAGCGCCTCGCGGGCGCCAGCGAAGAGCCGAACTTCGTCGTCGTCACCCTCCGCGCGGCGCGCGAGGCGAAGAGGGCGTCGCTCGTGTGGGCGCGCGAGGGGCTCGAGGCCTGCCGCGGCGCGGACCTCCTCGTCGCGGGGGTCGGCGGGCTCTTCCTCGCCCTCGCGCTCGCCGAAACGCTCGACGTGCCGCTGGTGCAAGCACATGTCGTCCCCTTCACCCCCACGCGCGAGTTCCCCGCCGTGGTCTTCCCCGCCGGCGTCGCCCGCCTCGGCGGCGGCGCGAACCGCGCCTCCCACGCGCTCCTGCGCCAGGTCATGTGGCAGGGCTCCCGCCCCGGCGACAGCGCCATGCGGCGCGAAGTCCTCGGGCTCCGCCCCCTCCCCATCCGCGGCCCCTTCAGGAGCGACCGCCTCCTCGAGCACCCCACCCTCTACGGCTTCAGCCGCCACGTGCTCCCCGAACCGGCCGACTGGCAGGGAGTCGTCACCACCGGCTACTGGTTCGTCGACGCCCCCGACGCCTGGCAGCCCTCCGACGACCTCGCTCGCTTCCTCGACGCCGGACCGCCACCCCTCTTCATCGGCTTCGGGAGCATGGTCAGTCGCGATCCGGCGGGGACCGTGCGGCTGCTCCTCGAGGCGATCGAGCGGGCCGGCGTGCGGGCGATCCTCCAGGCGGGCTGGGCGGGCCTGCGGCCAGAGGAGGCGCCGCCGCACGTGCACGT
The DNA here is from genome assembly GCA_003567075.1 of Trueperaceae bacterium. Lineage (GTDB taxonomy): Bacteria > Deinococcota > Deinococci > Deinococcales > Trueperaceae > CSSed10-48. The sequence goes on along the minus strand of PXAU01000313.1, from coordinate 706 downwards.
GGCGGGGAGCGTCCCGCACGATTGGCTCTTCGCACGGGTGCGAGGCGCCGTCCACCACGGTGGCGCCGGCACGACCGCAGCGAGCTTCCGCGCCGGCATCCCGACCCTCGTGGTGCCGCACTTCGGCGACCAGGGCTTCTGGGGCGAGCGGGTGCGGGCGCTGGGCGCGGGGCCGGCTCCGATCGCGCGGCGGCGGCTCGACGCGCCGTCGCTGGCCGCGGCGCTGGAGCGGCTCGCAGGGGACGAGACGATGCGGGAGCGAGCGGCGGAGCTCGGAGCGCTGGTGCGGGCCGAGGAGGGTGTGGGGACGGCGGTGGGGGTGCTGGAGGGGGTGGCCTGAAGGGTGCCCGAGCGTCTACCAGGTGGAACACGAGGTACCTGGTAGCATGGAACTCGAGGTGGATCGTGGCCATGAACATCAAGGATCCGCGCGTGCATGACCTCGCGCGCCGCCTGGCCGAGCGCCGCGGCACCACGCTGACGGCAGCCGTGCAGCAGGCGCTGGAGGAAGCGCTCGCGCGCAGCGGCCCGCTACCCCGACGCGATCTGCGGCGCGAGCGGCTCGCCGCGATCGCGGAGCGCTGCGCGGCGCTCCCCGTGCTCGACGATCGTCACCCCGACGACATCGTGGGGTACGACGAGCACGGCCTGCCCCGATGATCGTCGTCGACACGAGCGCCCTGGTCGCAGCGTTGACCGGCGAGGA
>PXAU01000264.1 GCA_003567075.1 Trueperaceae bacterium | reverse complement strand
GAGTTCCTGGCCGCGATCATGACCGAGGAGCCCGGCATGTGGTCGCCCAGCACCAAGCGGCACGAGGCCAAGAACTGGGACGTGCCCTTCCTGCCGCTCGATCTCAACCGCTCGGGCGTGCACTACCGCGTCGAGTGGGCGCAGCGCGGCGGGGTGTCCGCCAAGGGCGCGCCCGTCAAGGCCGTGCGGCCGCCGCTGTGCGCGGTGAAGGGCGTCTCCACCGAGGCTGCGCGCGAGGTGATGCTCGAGCGCCTGCGCGCCGGCCCGTTCGCCTCGCTCGACGACCTCCACGCCCGCGTGTCCTTGCCGCACGACGTGCTCGAGGTGCTCGTGCGGGCCGGGGCGCTCGACGCACTGGGCGAGCGGCGCGCGCTGCTCTACCGCTTGGGCGTGCTCGCCGGCGCCGCGCCCGCCGGCACGCAGCCGCTGCTGGCCGCGCCGGTCCCCACGCCCGACCTGCAACCGCTGGGCGAAGCCGGCCGGCTGGTATGGGACATGCACACCACCCGCTTCTCGACGCTCGAGCTGCACCCGCTCGACCTCGTGCGCGACCAGCTGCGCGAGCTGGCGGCGGTGTCGCTGCATCAGGTGGCGCGCCGGGCGCGCGGCGCGCGACTGCGCACCGCTGGCCTGGTCGTGAGCCGCCAGCGGCCACCCACGGCCAAGGGCTTCGCCTTCTACGTGCTCGAGGACGGGCCCGTGCGGGCCCAGCTCATCATCGGCCCGGATCTGTGGGACGCCCACCGCACCCTGGTGCGCGACGCCATGGTGCTGGTGGCCGACGTCGAGGTCGTCGACACCGGCTACCAGCTCACGCTCAAGGCGCGCACGCTGGCGATGGTGTCGGGCCCGATCGGCGTACGCGGCTACGAGTTCGGCTGAGCCGCGCACGCGGCGATCTGCACCGCGGCGGCGCAGCCGGCAGCGATCCGCGCGGCAGCGGCGCTGCCGGCACCGATCCGCGCGTCAGCGGCGCTGCCAGCCGCGCTCCGCACGTCAGAGGCGCTTCGACTGAGGCCTGCGGCGCGTCCGCGGTATGGCACCGCACCACCCACGTCGTCGCGAATCACCCAACGGCGACCGCTATGTCGTAGATTTGACGCCTCGCCGGGGGTGGTCGCGGTGACCACGAGCGAGCAGGCCATCGAGGCGCGGGTACCGCCTGCGCGCTCGCCCTGCTCCTCGTGCCTTGAGCGCGTCACAGCGGCCTGGCCAGGAACGGCGCCGCGGCGGCCTGGGTCCGCACGGCACCGCTGCATCCCTGCGCCGAAAAAGGCCGAGGCATGTCCGCCCGACACCGGCCGAGCGGCGCCCCATCGTCTACGCTCCAGGCATGAAACGCATCCTGATCGTGGTGGTCATCGCCGCGCTCGCGGCCGTCGCCAACGGCCGGGAGGCGGCACCGTTCGCCGACGTCCCGCCCTGCCACTGGGCCGCCGAGGCGGTGGCCGAACTGGCCGACACCGGCATCTTCATCGGCTTCCCGCCGGACGACACGTACCTCAGCGTCAACGCGCTGCGGCAGGTGTTCGAGGGCCTGCGCTGCGACGACCCGAGCTGGACGACGCGCTTCGTGGCCGACGCACCGGCCGACCTCGGCCACCCGCCCGCCCCGCGCCTGCTCGGCTTCGAGCTCGAAGCCACGGTGGTCGAGCGCACCCCAGCGCAGATCGAGCTCGGCTACGCGCTGACCGTGCATCTCGAGCACGAGGGCGCGCGCACGACGGCCGCGCGCGAGGGCACCCTGCCGGTCCATCGCAGCGAGCTCGGCTGGCGCGTCGCCTACGCCGACCTCGCCGCGCTCGATCTACCGCTGTTCCCGCACTAGAACGCCGCGGCAGGCGCCTCGTGACGCCCACCGCGGCCGAGCGAACCGGAGACTCGTCTCAGTCTCAGGGCCCGTAGGGCATCGACACCTCAGCGTCATCGACCGGGATCATCACGTGCACCAGCGGATGATCGCGCCACATGACGTACGGTCCGCCGGTCATCGGATCCGACGGAATCCCCTCCAGCAACGCCGGGTCCGGCACGATGACCATCAGGTGCGGGCCGGTGACAACCCACTCGTTGTCCGCCGTGGGGCCCTCGGCGTACGGGTCGATGTTGCTGGCGCCCTGGTCGCCGCGCAGCATGTACGAGAGGCCCACGGACGTCACGTCCACGACGTCGCGCTGGTTGACGTACGCATCCAGCCAGGCCAACCACTGCTGGTCCATGCACATGGGCTCGCCGGGCATCGGGATGCAGGTCCACTCGTTCGTCCCCTCGCGTAGGATGCTGCCGTCCGGCGCCATGATCGTGGCGTCCGCGGCGATGGACGCGGGCCCGGCGCTCATGGCGTAGGCGATGGGATCGTCGGGCGTCGGCAGGTCCTGCGCCACGGCGATACCTGGCAGCAGGGCGACCACCAGCAGGAGGGCCGCGCTGTGGAGCGCGGCTCCCGCGAACAGCCGTTGGCGCGTCGTTCGTAGGGCGCGCGTCGCCTTGGTCGGCGCGTAGGGACTGGTGTCACGGACTTCGGTCATGCTTCGATCGTGCATCGAGACATCCTTCCTGTGCGGTCATCATGCGTTCCTGTGCGGTCATCATGTGATGGAGCCGCTAAGCGGCTGCGTAAGACATGAACATGCTGGGGCAACGGCGGCATGGAGCCGAGCAACGGTTGATCGGGAGCTGCTGGGCACCCTGGACGCGGCCCTGATCGCGCGACCTCCTCTCATGTCGTCGAACGTGCCACAGGGAGCACTACCGATGCACT
>PXAU01000040.1 GCA_003567075.1 Trueperaceae bacterium | reverse complement strand
GCGAGCGTGCAGACCATGAGGATGCGGGGGATGCGGCTCATCAGGCTCCTTCCGACGGTGGTGACGTCGCGAGGCGCTTCACGAGCGGAACCCCGCCTCGAACGTCGCTACGATCCGCTTCTCGAACACCACGTACAGGACGAGGATGGGTGCGCTCGCCACCAGCGCGGCCGCACCCAGCAGGCCCCACTCGAAGGGCCGGGTGCGCAGCAGGTCGGTGAGGAACACCTGCACCGTCCACAGCGCTTCGGAGGTCATCACGCGCGGGAAGAGCACCAGGTTCCAGTGGGCCGCGAAGGCCAGCACGGCCGCCGCCACGAGCTCGGGACGCACGATGGGCGCCACCACCCGCGCGAGGATGGTGAGCTCACCGGCGCCGTCGAGCCGCGCGGCCTCGATCAGCTCCCAGGGCAGGCGCCGCAGCGCCTGCAGCAGCAGGAACACCACCAGCGGGCTGGCCAGGAACGGCACCACCAAGGCGCCGAGCGTGTCGATGAGCGCGAGCGTCTGCAACTGCCGGTACAGCGGCACGAGCAGCAGCTCGCTCGGGAGCGCCAACAGCACCAACACCAGGCCCAGCAGGCGGGCGCCGTTGCGGATGGCGTAGGCTGCACCGAGCCCGAAGGACAGCTGGCCGAGCACCGTCAGACCCGACGCCAGGAACGACACGCCCATCGCGCGCCACAATCCGCTACCGGCCAGCGCCGCGAAGTTCTCCAGGCTGACGCCGAAGGTGGCCAGGTTGGCGCGCATGAGCGCCTCGGCAGGCAGGAAGGCGGCATAGAGCAGCCAGGCCAAGGGGAGCGCCACGAAGAAGCAGACGACGGCCGTGACGAGTCGCATCAGGAGCACCGGATCGCACTCCTCACCCTCGACCCCAGCAGGCGCCACGGCGGCATCGCGGCGCCCGTCCGGCGCGCCTTCGGGCTCGCTGAGGCTGTGGTGGATGCTTGTCGAGGCACGACGCCGCAGTCTACGACCGCGCCGCGCGCAGCGTGGCGAGGCGGCCAGGCACGCGGCGAGGCGGCCAGGCACGCGGCCCACCGGCCGGCGCCGTAGCGGTCATCGCGCCCTGACTGCGCGATGACCGCTACGGCGGCTCGCCGGCAATGGTAGGGCCAGCGTGGGCTAGCCGCCGTCCAGCAGCAGCAGCACCGCCAGTGGGACGTCTTCGATCGGTGTCCCGGTCAGCATGATGGTGTAGCGCGCTCCGGGCTGGAGGTCCTCGTCGGGGACCTCGGCCACGCTCACGCCGCTGCCCGCGACGTGGATCTGGACCGTGCCCGCCTCGGGCCTGATCGTGATGTAGCCGCTCGCTTCGGCGTAGGCGGCCGACTCGAGCACCGCGACGGTGTCGTTGGCGTGGTCGAGCACGAGCTCGAGGGGCTCGATGCCGGGCGCCGCGTGCGCAATGCGGAGGTCGGCCTCGTTGCCGGGAACCGGCGTCTCGAGCGTGCCGTCGAGGATGAGCGCCCGCAGGCCGGGGTCCTCCGGGTCAGCGGTGAACAGGTCCTGAAGCCAGGCCAGGAACCCGTCCGCGGGTTCTTCGAAGATCTCTGGCGCCACCAGGCCGATGATGGCCACCGTGGTGGAGGTGCCCTCGACGACGCTCAGCGTCTCCGGGAGGGTGTGTTCCCGGGCGGGTTCGCCATCGACGTCGGTCAACCGTACGAGAAGCTCGTACGTGCCCTCGGCGATGGACTTGAACGGCGTCTCCGAGTGGTACGACAACTCGTCGATCACCAGCATCTCGATCGCCGGATCCTGTGCGGCGTCGAGCACCACGAGCTGCTCGATCTCGGCGTTGGGCGAGGCGTGCACGAACCGGACCTCGGTCGGGTCGGTATCGATCGCCTCTTGGGCCGCGCCGAGGCTGAGCGACGACACGAGCGCGACGGTCAACAGCAGCGTGAGGCGTGTCACGAATGACCTCCTCCGGGCTCGGGCTGGTCGGTCCTGGAAGCGCGGAGCGCTCGAAGAGCCCGCTGCTCGACGAGCGCTGTGCGCGCACACCGTTGCCCGACCTGCTCGGTCGTGGCGACGGACTGCGCATGGTGGCCCGTGCCCTCGCCCCGCATGATACGTGGACACGTGAAAGCGTCACGTTCGCCAAGGAGCCGTGGCCCACCAGCGCTGAGGCCACGGCAAGCTGGCGAACGAAGCTCGCCAGGATGTGCTCCTATGCTCGAGGTCGAGGGGGGAAGGCGGACCCGCCGCGCGATGGTCGGTGGTTCCGTGCTTCACGTACCCCTCGTGCCGAGCGAACGCACGCCAGATGCTCCTCCCGAGCATCCGGATGCGGTGAGCGGCATCAACGGCTCCCTACGTCTTCCGAAGGAGGCCCACATGCAACGCATCGTTCTTGCGCTGATCGTCCTCTCCATCGCGATCGTCGCTGGCGCCCAAGCTGAACAGGTCACCGAGCCGCCACCACCCCCGCCCGACCAGCGTGTGCCCACGCAGCCCGCCCAACCCGGTGTCGTGCCACCGCACGCGCTGATGCAGTCGATGGTGCGGTTCGTCCACGTGGCACCGAACCTCGAGATCGAACGCCTACTTCTGGTCGACACCATCGACGGGTTCACGCACGAGGAGATCCACGACCTCGAGTACCTCGAGGTGAGCGAGTACGTTCCGGTGCCCGAGGGCCAACACGAGGTGATCCTGGACGTCATCGGGCTCGAGGACGAGGCACCGACGCAGATCACGCTCGATCAGGTGATCGGCACGGTTGGTGGCCACTTCTTCACGATCGCCATCGT
>PXAU01000084.1 GCA_003567075.1 Trueperaceae bacterium | reverse complement strand
GTCTCGGCCAGGTGCGCTGCGACCGTCGCCGCGTCGGCGTCATCCAGGTCGAAGCTCGCGGGCGCGGAAGGCGCCGTACCGAGCACGGCCATCGCGTCGTCGCGCCATGCTATCACGGCCGCGGTGAGTGGCCACCCCGTGTCGGTCGGGCCGGCAGCTTCGTCCAGGCGATCGACCAGGGCGCCGCCGCTGGCGCCGTCGATGATGGCCAGGTGCCTGCCGCTGGCGCGCAGCCGAGCGAGCACCAGGGCGGCCAGGTCGTCCCCGTCGCGGCCCCAGACGTGGCCCGCCAAGCGTGCCTCGACCTCGGCCAACGTCGGCGCCAGCAGCGCCCGCGCGGCATCCGCGTCGTCGGCCTTGGCGGCCACGCGCACGTGGACGCCGTCGCGCTTGGCGTAGGTCGCGACGCTCGGGTTGGCCTGCTCGGTGAGCCCGGCCAGCGCGACCGCCACGTGCGACTCGCCGATGCCGTGGGTCTTGAGGGTGGTGGCGACGAACCTTGCGACCGGGAAGCGCAGACGAGGCACGAGCTGCTCGCGCCACATGCGCTCGAGCTCGCGGGGTGGGCCAGGCAGCGCGGCGATCAGCCGTGGTCGACCGGTCCGCTCGGTGCGCACCAACCAGCCCGGGGCGGTGCCGGCGGGGTTCGGCAGGGTCTCGGCCGACGGGATGCGCCAGGCCTGCTTCAGGTTGCCGCTGGGCATGTCGCGCCCGAGCCGGGCGAAGCGTTCGCGCAGCCAGCCATGCAGCTCGGGATCCACCTCCGGCACCTCACCGAGCACGTCGGCGATCGCTTCGCGGGTCACGTCGTCCTCGGTGGGGCCCAAACCGCCGCAGAGGAGCGCAAGGTCGCTGCGGGCAAAGGCGTCACGGATCGCTTGGGCAAGGCGCTGGCGGTTGTCGCCCACGCGCGTGGACCAGTAGACGTCCACGCTGCGCGCGGCCAGCTCGCGCGCCAGGTAGGCGCTGTTGGTGTCGTCGATCTCACCCAGGAGCAGTTCGGTGCCCACGGCGATGAGCTCGGCGCTGCGGATGCTCGTCATGCGTCCGAGCCTACCGGCTGGCGGCGGGCCGCAGCGGGCGTCGTGCCCTGCTCGGCGACGGTGTGGTCGCATACGGCGCGCCGGCGCGGTGGTGCTAGCATGCCTCATGCTCCACGCTCCCACCACGACGTGCGTCCAGCACGTGAACCATCTGCGATGAAGGCGACGACGCGCGGGGCTTTGCGCGGGAGTCGTTGGGAGACCCTGGCGGGACGCAGCGTGAAGGACGAGCTGCGAGCGAACCTCTCAGAGCGGTTGCGGTCGCGCCAGGCGGTCTTCCCGGGTGTCCTCGGGTACCAGGACAGCGTCGTACCGCATGTCGTCAACGCGCTGTTGTCGCGGCATAACTTCATCCTTCTGGGGTTACGGGGCCAAGCCAAGACTCGTATCCTGCGTGCGCTCACCGAACTGCTCGACGCCGAGGTGCCGATCCTGGCCGAGGCCGAGCTGCCCGACGACCCCTTCGCGCCGCGCACCCTCGAGGGACAGGCGCTGGTGGCCGAGCAGGGCGACGACGCGGCGGTCGCCTGGTTGCCGCGCGAAGCGCGCTACGTCGAGAAGCTCGCCACGCCAGACGTGACCGTCGCCGACATCGTCGGTGACATCGACCCCATCAAGGCCGCGCGCCTAGGCACGCAGCTCGGCGACCCGCGCTCGGTCCACTACGGCCTGCTCCCGCGCGCCAACCGCGGCATCTTCGCCATGAACGAGCTGCCGGACTTGGCCGGCAAGGTGCAGGTGGCGCTGTTCAACGTCATGCAAGAGGGCGACGTGCAAATCAAGGGGTACCCGGTCCGGCTCGCGCTCGACGTGCTGCTGGTGTTCTCGGCCAACCCCGAGGACTACACCGCCCGCGGCAAGATCATCACGCCGCTCAAGGACCGGATCGGTTCCGAGGTCCGGACGCATTACCCGCGCACGGTCGAGCACGGCATGACGATCACCGCTCAGGAGGCCTGGACCGCGCGCGACAGCGGTGCCCGCGTTCCCGACTTCGTACGAGAGATCGTCGAGGAGGTCGCCTTCCAGGCCCGGGACGACAACCGCGTCGACAAGCACTCCGGGGTGTCGCAGCGCCTGCCCATCAGCCTGCTCGAGGACGTGGTATCGAACGCCGAGCGTCGCACGCTGGCCGCTGCCGCTGCGGAGGCGCCGCTGGCCCGCCCCTCCGACGTCTACGCGGGACTCGCCGCCGTGACGGGCAAGCTCGAGCTCGAGTATGAGGGCGAGCTCAAGGGTGGTGAGGCGGTGGCGCGGGAGCTGATCCGACGTGCGATCGCGCAGGTGTTCGGGCGGCGCGCCGGCGACCTCGACCTGAGCGCCGTGGTGGCCTACTTCGAGGCCGATCAGGCCCTCAAGGTCCCGGTCGACCTCGGAGCGCACGCTCTGCTGGAGTGCTACGCGCAGGTGCCGGGGTTGCTCGACGCCGCCGCGCGCCTGGCCGAGGAGGAGGGCGGCGACGCGCTCGCGGTGGCGGCCGAGTTCGTGCTCGAAGGGTTGGTCGCCAAGCGGCAGGTCGCTCGCTCCGAGGAGCGCGGCTACGTCGCGCCCGAGCCCGAGGCGCAGGTCGCGCTAGGGGCGCGGCGGCGCTGGAACTGAGCCTGATGGGCGTCGTCACGCGCTACTCGAAGTACGAGGCCGGCCTGGACGACCTCGACATGGCCGACCTCATGCGCATGCTGCAGGACCAGCTGCTGCGTTCGGGCTTCGACCGCGACCCGTG
>PXAU01000187.1 GCA_003567075.1 Trueperaceae bacterium | reverse complement strand
TGAGGCCGTCACGCCTCGAAGGGACGTCATGCCAAGGCCACTGCTGCAACTCGCGCTCGATACCTTCGACCTCCCCTCGGCGCTGGCGCCGATGCAGCGCGCCAGCGCCCACATCGACGTCGTCGAGGCCGGCACCATCCTCTGTTACGCCGAGGGCATGCATGCGGTGCGCGCCCTGCGTGCGCTGTACCCCGACAAGGTACTGCTGGCCGACGTGCGTATCGCCGAGGCCGGCAGCATCATCGCCAAGCTGGCCTTCGAGTCGGGCGCCGACTGGGTCACGGTCGTGAGCGGGGCGACGCCAGCCACCATGGAGGGGGTGCTGGCGGAGGCCAGGAAGCGCAACAAGGACGTGCAGCTCGAACTCATCGACGGTTGGACCTGGGAGCAGGCGCGTGACTGGCGGGCGCTGGGCATCGAACAGGTCATCGCCCATCGCAGCCGCGATGGCGAGGCCCTGGGTGACCTGGCCTGGAAGTCCGGCGACTTCGAGCAGATGCGGCAGTTGGCCGCGATGGGGTTCAAGGTCACCGTCGCGGGCGGTGTGGGCGTCGACGACCTGGCGCTCTTCGCCGACGTCCCGGTTCACGTCTTCACGGTGGGCCGCGCGATCCGCGCGGCGGCCGATCCCGGCGAGGCTGCGAAGGCTTTCCAGGACGAGATCGGGCGCGTCTACGGTCAGGCGGCGGCCGCCGTGGGCGGCGCGGGCGGCACACCTTGAGCAACGACCATCATGGCGTGCGCCTCGGCGTCTACGAGAAGGCGCTACCGAGCGACATCGACTGGCCCGCCCGGTTGACGCTGGCGCGCCGCATCGGCTTCGACTATCTCGAGCTCTCCATCGACGAGAGCGAGGCGCGGCTGGCGCGGCTCGCGCCGTCCTCGTCCGAGCGGCGTTCGATCCGACGCGCGGTGGAGGCGACCGGCGTGCCGGTCCTGAGCCTGTGCCTGAGCGCCCACCGCCGGGACGCCCTCGGGAGCGCCTCGTCGGAGACGCGCGCCCGGGCCTACGACCTGTTCGAGGCGGCCGTCGACCTGGCCGGCGAGATCGGCGCGCGCATCGTGCAGGTGGCCGGCTACTACGTCTTCTACGAGGACGAGACGCCCGCCTCCCGGGAGCGTTACCTGGAGGGCCTGGAGCGCTGCGCGCGCTACGCTGCTCGGGAAGGCATGATGCTCGGCATCGAGAACATGGACACGGTCGGGATCGCCTCGCTCGAGGAGGGTCTGGCCGTGTTGGAGCGCGTCGGTTCACCCTGGTTGCAGCTCTACCCCGACGTCGGCAACCTGATCGAGCGCGGCCGCGACCCGCTGCGCGAGCTCGACCTCGCGCGCGGCCGCATGGTGGCGCTGCACGTCAAGGACACGCGACCGGGCGAACCGCGCCGCGTGCCCTACGGTGAGGGCCAGGTGCCCTTCGTGGCGGCCTTCGAGCGGCTCGCGGCAGCCGACTACGCCGGCCCGGTGTTGATCGAGATGTGGAACGATGACGCCCCGGACTCGGTCGAGTGCCTGGCACAGGCCCGCGCCTGGGTGGTCGAGCGCATGGTCGAGGGTGGGCTCGCGATCGAAGGAGGAGAGGCATGAGGCTTCGCTCGCTGCGCGAGGAGGTGTGCCGCGCGAACCGCGCGTTGCTCACCGAGGGCCTGGTCACCTGGACGAGCGGCAACGTGTCGGGTCGCGATCCCGAGAGCGGCTTGATCGTGATCAAGCCGAGCGGGGGGATGTTCCCTGACCTGACGCCCGAGAACATGGTCATCGTCGACCCCGATTGCCACGTGGTCGAAGGCGAGCACGGGGCATCGTCCGATACCGCCTCGCACGCCTACGTGTACCGTCACCGCCCCGACGTCATGGGCGTGGTGCATACGCACTCGAACTACGCCACCGCCTTCGCCGCGGTGGGCCGTTCGATCCCGGTGGTGTTGACCGCCATCGCCGACGAGTTCGGCTGCGAGATCCCCTGCGCGCCCTACGCGCGCATCGGCGACCAGCGTATCGGCCGGACCATCGTGGAGCACATCGGGCCCTCGCTGGCGGTGCTGATGCGCCAGCACGGCGTGTTCACGATCGGTGACAGCGTCGAGAAGGCGCTCAAGGCCGCCGTGATGGTCGAGGACGTCGCCAAGACCGTCTGGCTGGCGACGCAGATCGGTCAGGTCGAGGTGTTGCCCGAGGAGGAGATCGCGGCGAACTACGAGCGTTACAGCACCCGCTACGGGACGGCCGACGCCAGCCGCAACGAGTGACAATGCCCCGCTTCGATCTGACCACCCTCGGCGAAGGCCAGCTACGCCTATGCGTACCGGCCGGCACGCGCCTCGAGCGCGCCGACCGACTCGACCTCTACGTCTCGGGCACCGAGGCCAACGTCGCCTCGACGCTCGCTCGTCTGGGTCGCGCGACAGGCTGGGTGAGCGCTCTACCCGATTCGCCCCTCGGGCGACGGGTCGTGAGGGAGTATCGCATCGCCGGCGTCGACGTCAGTGCCGTGCGCTGGGTCGAGGGTCGGCTCGCGACGTACTACGTCGAGTACGCCGTGCCACCGCGTTCGATCCAGGTGTGGTTCGACCGACGCGACTCGTGCTTCACGCACCTCAGTCCGGACCAGGTCGACTGGGGCTATCTGCTCGACACGCGGCTGCTGCACCTGACGGGCATCACGCTGGCGTTGCCGGGGAACCCGCAGGCGCTGGTGCTGGAGGCGGCCTGGCGGGCACGCGAGGCAGGCGTGCCGGTGAGCTACGACGTGAACTATCGCGCCCGGCTGTGGCCGCCGGACGAGGCGCGTCGCGTGACGCTGCCGCTCGTGGCCGAGGTCGACGTGCTGTGCTGCAGCCTGGGCGACGCGGTGACGGTGCTGGACGTGGCGCCCGGCGGGCCGGAGACCGTGCTGCGCGGTGTCGCGGCCCTCACGCGAGCACGGTACGTGGTCATGTCGATGGGCGGGGACGGTCTGCTCGGCTGGGACCGCGTCGTCGACGAGGTGCAGCACGTGCCGGCGCGTGAGGTGGTGATCCTGGACCGCATCGGCGCGGGTGACGCGATGGTGGCCGGGGTGCTGCACGGGATCCTGGCGGGCGACTTCGCGCGGGGATTGCGTTACGGTGCGCTCAGTGCGGCGTTGTCGCTCAGCACGTACGGCGACCAGCTGATCGTCGACGAAGGTGAACTGGAGCGGTTGGTCGACGCGCCGGTGGGCATGATCGAGCGCTGAGCACGGTCCGGCGCGGGCAGCCTGGGTCGCCGCGCGCGAAGGGAGGCCGTGATGGCGACGTTCGTGATCGTGCACGGCGCCTGGAGCGGTGGTTGGGCTTGGGGCGATGTGGCTCGGGCGCTTCGCGCCGCCGGTCACGAGGCCTTCACCCCGACGCTCTCGGGTCTGGGCGAGCGCGTCCATCTGGCCAGCCCCGCGATCGACCTCGACACGCACGTTCTGGACGTGGTGAACCTTCTGCGCTACGAACGGTTGGAGCGCGTGGTGCTGGTGGGGCACAGCTACGGCGGCATGGTGATCAGCGGGGTGGCGGAGCGGGTCCCCGAGTGGATCGACCGGCTCGTGTACCTCGACGCCTTCGTGCCGCGCGACGGTGAGTCGGCCGAGGCGATTGCGGGCCCCGGTCTGGCGGGCGCTATCAACGAGGCCGCCAGGATCCACGGCGACGGCTGGTGGGTACCGTTCCTGGGCGAGCCGATCGACCCCGAGCGCGCCACGGTCATGCCGCTCGGACCGCTTCGATCGCCGATCACGCTGCGCGACGCTGGCGCTCGGCGCCTGCTCCGAACCTTCTTTCAATTCACCGCGAAACCACCGGATGACCCCCAGGCGCCCATCTTCGACGCCATGGCGGCCCGCGTGAAGGCCGAGGACGGCTGGACGTACCGGGAGGTCGCCTTCGACCACTCGCCGCAGTTCACGCGCCCTCGCGAGGTGGCGCAGCTGCTGCTCGAGGTGGTGTGATGCCTGCGTGAGCACGAAGCGCTACACTCGTGTTCGCAGCGCAACCAGGGGCGGCGGCGAGCAGCTGGCTCGGATCGGGAGGCCGACGTGGCGACCTTCGTCTTGGTGCACGGCGCCTGGGCCGGCGGCTGGATGTGGCGGTCCGTCGTCCGTGACCTGCGTGCCCAGGGCCACGAGGCGTTCGCCCCGACGCTGACCGGTCTGGGCGAGCGCGTCCACCTGGCCAACCCCGCGATCGACCTCGACACGCACGTGCTGGACGTGGTGCAGCTGCTGCGCTACGAGCGGCTGGAGGCCGTGGTGCTGGTGGGGCACAGCTACGGCGGCATGGTCATCACCGGCGTCGCCGAGTGTGCCCCGGAGCGGATCACGCAGCTCGTCTACCTCGATGCGTTCGTGCCGCGCGACGGCGAGTCCGTTGCCGACGTGCTGGGTCGGGTACGGACCCGGTTGTTCGTGCGGGCGGCACACGTTCACGGGGACGGATGGCGGGTGCCCGCGCGGCGCGACCGTCCCGAGGGCGATCGGCTCACCGACATGCCGCTGAAGCCCGGCCTGCAACCGCTCACGCTTCGTGATCCCACCGCTCGCACGTTGCCGCGCACCTTCGTGCTCTTCACGGCCAAGCCTGCGGGCGACCTCCTGCGTCCGGTCATGCGGCGGATGGCCGTTCGCGCGCAGCGGTCGGGGTGGGGGTACCGCGAGCTCCCCATCGAGCACGGTCGCGGCGAGGGCGCGGACGCGGTGGCCCGGCTGCTGCTGGAGCTGGCCTGAGCCAGGCATCGCCATGAGGCGCAGGTGCGCAGTGCTGCCTGGTGGCGTCACGTTCAGCGCGTGCTCGACGTTCAGCGCGTGCCGGCGTCGCGCAGCGGCGTGCCCGCCGATAGCGCGCAGCGGCGCGCGCGCCGATATCGCGCAGCGGCGTGCCCGCCGATATCGCGCAGCGGCGCGCCCGCCCGACGTTCAGGTCTCCGTCGTGGTCTCGCCCTCGTCCTCCACCACCTCGCCCAGGTCCTCGAGCACGCCCTTGTAGAGCTTGAGCGCGAAGGTCTGCACCGCTTCGCGGGCCGCGTCGCCCCGGAGCTCGGATGGCACCCGCGCCTGGGCGACCTGCAGCGCGGCGGCCAGCACCGGCTCGACCAGCGGCCAGGGACCGTCGAAGGGGGCGTCGCCGGCCGTCGCGGTCTCGCCCAGGAGCTCGTGGTCGAGGGCGAGCAGCGCGGCTTCGGCCGCGCGGCGCTCGGCCTCGCGCTTATTGCCGCCTTCGCCGCGGCCGTAGACGGTGCCGTCGAGCGCCGCTTCGGAGCGGAACAGCGGTTCGTGATCGGGGCCGCTGCGCTCGGTGGCGAATACGGGTTTTCCGCGACCCTCGGCTTGGGCGCGCTCGACGAGCGCTGCTTTCGGATGGCGCATGCTGCTTCCTCCTCACGCCCCCGCGGGCGGCGGTCGGGCCCCCGGCGTGGGCCTCGTTGCCGCTCGGCGCGAATGCGCCGTGGCCTTACGACAGCCCAGCCCCGGTGCGGTTCGGCACCCGTGCGGCGTGGCATGGAAGGACGCCCGCGGCGAGCCATGCGCGCGACCGCCCGCGCTCCGGCGTACCCGGGGGCACGGTACGGAGCGCGGGCCGTCGTTCGCGCCGGCCCCGCGGGCGTCCCTCCAGACCACGGTAGCACCCCGGAGGGTCGGGTAGCATGACGGCATGACGCGGCTGCTGCTGTGCGACGACCACGCGATGTTCCGCCAGGGCCTCCGGAGCATCCTCGAGAGCGAAGAGGGCTTCCGGGTGATCGGCGAGGCCGCGAACGGCCGCGAGGCCATCCGGCACGCGCTCGACACGAAGCCCGACGTGATCCTGATGGACATCCAGATGCCCGAACTGGATGGGGTCGCGGCGACGAAGGCGATCCTGGCCGAGCGACCGGACGCCCGCGTCATCATCCTGACCATGTACCGGCAGGACCGCTACGTGTTCGAGGCGGTGAAGGCCGGTGCGCGTGGGTACCTGCTGAAGGACGCCGGCGCCGAGGATTTGCTCGACGCGATCCACCGTGTCGCTGCGGGCGAGACCTTGCTGTCGGCCGAGATGGCGGCTTCGATCCTCGACGAGTTCCGCCGCTACGGCGAGTTGCCGCGGCACCCGGAGCACGCGATCTCCGAGCTGACCGAGCGCGAGGAGGACATCCTGCGGCTCCTGGCGCAGGGGTCGTCGAACCAGGAGATCGCGCTGGCGCTGGGCGTGTCGGAGAAGACGGTGCGCAACCGTCTGTCCGAGATCTTCTCCAAGCTGCGCCTCAACAACCGCACGCAGGCGGCGCTGTACGCGCTGCGGGAAGGCATCGCGACGCTCGAGCCGGGTGGCGACGGGCGGTGAGCGGACCCGCTCCCGGCGCGGTTGCGGAGGGCCGCGCCGTGGCGCTGGCACGCGCGATCTGCGAGGTCGCCGCGCCGCCGTTCCAGGAGGCGCGGCGGGCTGACTTCGTGCAGGCGCTGTGGTGCGCGGCGGGTCTCGAGGCGCGCCTCGACGCGATCGGCAACGTGGTTGCCGAGGTGCCCGGGGGTTCGGGGCCTCGGGTGGTGTTGGCCTCGCATCTCGACACCGTGTTCTCCGCCGGGACCGACGTCACGGTGCGCGAGTCGGACGAACGCTGGCACGCCCCCGGCCTCGGCGACAACAGCGCCAGCCTGGGCGTCTTGACGGCCTGGGCCGAAGCGGTGGCGGCCGGCGACGCATCACCGCGCCCGCGGGTGGTGTTGGCCGCCACGGTCGGCGAGGAGGGCCTCGGTGATCTGCGCGGCGCCAAGGCGCTGGTGCGTGACCTGGCCGGGTCGCTGGACGCGTTCGTCGCCATCGACGGCCACTTGGGCGGGGTGGTGCACCAAGCGGTCGGGTCGATCCGCTTCGAGGTCGAGTACCGCGGGCCGGGCGGGCATTCGTGGGGCGACTTCGGCACCGCCTCTGCCGTGCACGCCGTGGGCGAGGCCATCCACGCGCTCGCGCGGATCGAGCTGCCGAAGACGCCCCGCTCGAGCCTGAACGTCGGTCTGGTGCAGGGAGGGACGGGCGTCAACGCCATCGCGGCGCGGGCCTCGTGTGTGGTCGACGTACGCAGCGTCGATCAGCAGGCGCTGGTGCAGCTCGCGGGCGAGGCCGAGCACCGCTGCCGCTCCATCGCCCGCCGCCACGGGCTCGAGGTCCAGGTCAGCCGAGTGGGGGAACGCCCGGCGGCCATGGGCGGCAACGAGGCGCTGGTGGCGGCGGCTGAGCGAGCCTTGCGCTCGGTCGAGGTGCGGCCGCACCGCTCGGCCAGCAGCACGGACGCGAACGCGGCCATGGCGGCTGGCATCCCGGCGCTGTGCCTCGGCGTCTACCGCGGCGGCGACGCCCACCGCACCAGCGAATGGATCGATCCCGCCTCGCTCGACGTAGGCTTGGCGGCGTTGCGGGCGTTCCTGCGCGAGCTGGCGCAGTCCTGAAGAACGCGGCGCTGCGGGCTCACCCCTGTGCGTGGCCGCGGCGCTCGCGCCGGGCGCGCAGCGCCAGGCCGTCGACGCGTTCGTTGGCCTGATGGCCGGCGTGCCCGCGCGTCCAGCGCCACGTCACGCGGTGTGCGGAGGCGAGGCGGAGGAGGCGCTCCCAGAGGTCGCGGTTCTTGACCGGTTGGCGGTTGGCGGTGCGCCAGCCGTTGCGCTGCCACGTCGCGAGCCACCCCTCATCGAAGGCCTTCTGGAGGTACTGGCTGTCGGTCACGAGGGTGACGTCGCACGGCTCGGTGAGCGCCTCGAGCGCACGCACCGCGGCGGTCAGTTCCATGCGGTTGTTGGTTGTGCCGTCCTCGAAGCCGCTGGCCACGCGCTCGAAGCCGTTGTAGGCGAGCAGGTAGGCCCAACCGCCGTCGCCGCTCTTCGTGTCGCAGCTGCCGTCGGTGTGGGCGGTCACGTGCTTGCGCGGAGCGGCCATCGGCGGCATGGTACCGCGAGGTTGCGCCGGCCGGACCCTCGTGTGTCGTAGGCCTGGCTGACGGAGGGCATGGCTCGACCAGCGGATACCTTGAACAGACCCTGAACAACACAAAGAGGCTGTGTGGAACGAGCGTTTCGCATTTCCTTGAACGAGGGGTTGTGCGAGGGTGTTGACTTTGTACAAGGTCATGGCTATACTTCGTCCAACGTTCGACGACACCTCGTACAGGGTGCGTCGCAGAAGGAAGGAGCCGACACGGGATGACTCGAGGAAAGTACACCGTCAACGAGGTCGAGGAACGCACCGGCGTCCCGGCCACCACGCTCCGCCAATGGGAGCGGCGCTACGGTGTGCCGAAACCCGAGCGATCCGAGTCCGGCTACCGCCTCTACGCCGACGAAGACATCGCCGACATCCGCGCGATCAAGGCCCATGTCGACGACGGCGTGCCCGCCTCGCGCGCAGCGCAGATGGTGGCCCAGCGCCTCGCCGACGTGCACGGCCCGCGGCCGATGCAGGCACTGCAAGCGGCGCTCGTCGCGGCGCTCGTCGACCTCGACGACGCCCAGGCCGACCGGATCATCGCCGAGGCCCACGCGCTCTACCCGGTCGAGGACGTCGTCCTCGACCTGTTCCAGCCCGTCATGGTCGAACTCGGCACGCGCTGGCACGACGGCGTGATCAACACCACCACCGAACACTTCGCCAGCTCCTACGTGCAGGGCAGGCTGCGTCAGTTGATGAGCCTCGCGGGAACCAATCGCGCCGGGCACAGCGTCATCGTCGCCTGCGCCCCCTTCGACCAGCACGAGCTCGGCGCCCTCGTCCTGGCGCTCCTGCTGCGGCGCTCCGGCTACCAGGTCTACTACGTCGGCGCCAACACCCCGGTCGAAGACCTGGCGGACATGGCGCGCGCGGTGAAGCCAGTTGCCGTCATGATCTCGGCGTCGTCGATCGATTCGGTCCACCAGCTCATGAACAAGCGTGGCCACCTGAACGGCGTCGCACCGCTGCTGGTGCTCGGTGGCAACGGCTTCAACGCTGAGCCGCGCCGCGCCGAGCTCGTCGGCGGTCGCTACCTGGCAGCCGACGCCCGCGACGCAGTCGCCCGCTTCCACGACCTGGTGCGCGAGACGCTCGCCGCCGAGGTGGCATCGTGAACCGGCCCGCGGCGCGCGCCGGCACGCCGGTCGACGCGATCGTGATCGGTGCCGGCCTGGGCGGCGCCACCAGCGCCGCGCTGCTCGCGCACGCCGGCTACCGGGTGCTGGTGCTCGAGCGCGACGTCCACCCCGGTGGCTGTGCCGCGAGCTACGAAGACGCCGGCTACCGCTTCGCTGTCGGTGCCACGGTCGGTATGGGGCTCGAACCCGGCGGGCTCGTCCGGCGCGTGTTCGATCGGGTCGGCCTCACGCCCCGCTACCTGGACGTCGATCCTGCCATCCGCGTCCTCGTCGACGACCAACGGGTCGATCTGCACGTCGAGCGCAGCGCCTGGCGGCGCGAGCTGCGGCGCGCCTTCCCGGCCCAGGCGGACGCCGCCCTGCGCTTCTGGGACGACGTCGAGCGTCTGGCCGCGGGCCTGCGTCACGCCGCCGCGCGGTTCCCCGTCCTGCCACTACGGCACCCCGCCGACCTGCTCGACAGCGCCCGCGCCGCGCATCCGCGGCTGCTGCCGGTGCTTCGGACGCTCCGCAGCACCGTCGCTGCCCGACTCGAGGCGCACGGCGTGACCGACCCGCGCTTCCGCGCCTTCGTCGACGGCCAGCTGCTCGACGCCATGCAGTGCCAGGCGAGCGCCTGCGCTGCCCCCAACGGGGCGCTCGCGCTCGACGTGTACCGCTCCGGCGCCCAGTACGTGTACGGCGGCCTCGCCCAGCTCGCGCACGACCTGCTCGGCGTCGTCGCCCGGCGCGGCGGCAGCGTCCGCTTCGGCACCGCAGCGCGCGGCATCGAGCTCGACGACCGCGGTCGCGTCGTCGGCGTGCGCACGCGCCACGGTGTCGTCCGCGCACCTGTCGTCGTCAGCGCCGTGCCGCTCAGCAACACCGTGCGCCTGCTGGGCGACGCAGCCAGTGAGGCGTTCCGGCAGCGCGACGCGCGGCAGCCGCGCATGTGGGGCGCCTTCACGCTCTACGCCGGCGTGGCAGAGCGCGCGCTGAAGACGTCCCCACAGCCGTTTCAGCAAGTGACCGACCTGCGCGTGCTCGACGCTGAGGCCCACGCCGAGGCCCACGCCGGCCACGACGCGCCGCCGGCCAACCTGCTTGTGTCGGTAAGCCCGGCGGCCGATCGCGACCGGGCGCCCGCCGGGCACCGCGCCGTCACCGTCTCGACGCACGTCGACGCCGAGCGCTGGATGACGCTCGCGCGCCAGCCGGTCGCCTACGAGGCCGCCAAGCGCGCGCTGGAGACCCGCCTGCTCGACCAGGTCGAGCGGCTGTTGCCGGGCTTCGGCGACGGACTGAGCTACCTCCGCAGCGGCACGCCACGCACCTTCGCCCGCTACACGCGGCGCGTCGGTGGCACGGTGGGCGGCTTTCCGCAGACGGTCGAACACGCCAACTTCGGTGCGCCCTCGCACCGTACCGACGTCGCCGGGTTGTTCCTGGCAGGTGACACGATCTTCCCGGGGCAAGGCACGCTCGGCGTGACCAGCTCCGGTGTCATCGCGGCCCGTAGCGCCGCCCGCCGACTCCGCCAACCATCCGCTCCCGCCCGCGGCCACCACTGGTCCGTGGAGACCCAGGAGGTCGCAGCATGACCGTCAGCTTCAAGAACGACCGCACGAACACCGTCGCCGCCGTCGTTGCTCGCGGTGCCGCAGACGCGGGCCGGAGCGGGTACGAGAACGGCATGGCCGCGCCGCACCAGACCCTCACGTTCCAGCGTCGCCAGACGCTTTATCACAACGGTGACCCGGCCCAGTCCGTGTACCGCGTCCGCGACGGGCTCGTGCGCATCGCCCGCATGACCCCCGAGGGCCGCATCCTCACCGTGCGGCACGTGCTGCCCGGCGACTTCTTCGGCGAGGAGGCGTTCGTCGACGGTACCCGCGAGGAGCTCGCCGAGGCGCTCACCAGCGCCCAGATCGAAGCCATCGACCCGGCCATGATCAACCACGCCGACCTCATGACCATTACCCGCTCGCTTTCACAGCAGATGCAGCGTCAGATGGATTACGGCTACCACCTCCAGACCGGCGACCTGCGCCAGCGCGTGGCCCGCTACCTGCTGAAGCTCGCCAACACACCGCTCGCCCGCCGCGACGCCGCCGGCCGGCCCATGATCTCGGCCACCCACGAGCTCCTCGCCGAGGGGACCGCCTCGACCCGCGAGAGCGTCTCGAAGATCATCACCGAGCTGCGGGCCGAGGGCCTGATCCAGTCCGGCTACCGCAGTATCACGCTCGTCGACCGCGACGAACTCGAGGCGATCTCCGAAGGGTTCTGAGCTCGGCACGACCGCCGCACGTCCGCACGCCTCCCCTGGTGACTCCGACGCTAGGGGAGGCGTACCTGTGATGGTGCGCGTCGGCGAGCGAGCTGCGATGTACGCACCACGACGTACGCGCCGATGCGACGTGCGCTAGGGTGCCAGCCTCACGAACGAAAGGCGCTCCGTACGTCCAGAACGGGCCGGACCGTCGTCACCGGGGACGCCCGTCGTCAGGGTTGCTCGAGCACCACCACCGCGGCGGCATGGTCGCGGCCGTGCGTGAGCGACAGGTGCGCCACCAGCCCGCGGGTTTCGAGGTCGCGCTGGAGCCCTCGTGCGAACACGAGGCGCGGTTTCGGCCCCTCGCGTACCACCCACACGTCGCGCCAACGGTGTGGCTCGTGCCAGCACTTCTGGAAGGCCTCCTTCGCCGCGAAGCGAGCCGCCAGCGACGGTAGCGGGTTGGCCTGCGAGCGGCAATAGCCGATCTCCTCGGCGGTGAAGTGGCGCTCGAGGAAGCGCTCGGGGTGCTTCCGCCAGACCTTCTCGATGCGCGTCAGCTCGATGATGTCGAGGCCGATCGCGACGATCACGGGGTGGGGAGGCGTTCGAGCCGGGCGACGCCGTCGGCGTCGGCCAGCAATGCCTCGTGCGCCATGCCCAGGAACAGACCGTGGTCCACCACGCCAGGGATCACGTCCAGGGCGGCGGCGAAGGCCGTCGCGTCGAAACCGGCCGGCACTGCGCAATCCAGCACCAGGTTGCCGTTGTCGGTGACGAACGGGTGGGCGGTGCCGCCGCGCAGCGCGGGCTCGCACCCCAGCGCGCGCACGACGCTGCTCGTCCGCTCCCAGCCGAAGCGCACCACCTCGACCGGGACCGGCGCCAACTCGCCCAGGCGACCCACGCGTTTGGAGCCGTCGGCGATCAGGACGAAGCGCCGGGCCGATGCCGCGACGATCTTCT
>PXAU01000016.1 GCA_003567075.1 Trueperaceae bacterium | reverse complement strand
GTATGCAGTACGGCCAGGGCCACAAGAGGCCAGCCCCACCACACCCAGCGCCTCCCCGGAGCCACCGCGGCCCACGCAGCGAAGGACGCCACGAGGCTCGCGCCGAGGAGGTTGGGGTTGCCAGTGAACAACGCCATGCGCTCGCCGCTGTCCACGAACCACGGCGCGCTTCCCGTCACCAAGGTCACCGCCGTCAGAACGGCCGTGAACCCAGCGAGCGTGAGCGCGAAGGCACGGCGTACCAAACGCACGCGAGCCAGCGCGACCGCTGCGACGACGGCACACGCGATCACGGCGCTCCACCCCACGTCGAACGGATTGCCGGTCGCGAGCGCGCTGGCACTGAGGAGCGTCCACGCCACCATCGCTGCAGTTGCCACGAGGCGCAGCCGTGTTCTGGTTGGTGGCCCGTCCTGTTCGCGCTGGTCGACGCTCGACGCTGGTTCTTGGGCCTTGTACGCCATCGACACGTAGGCTAGCGCCTCGCGCTCAGAACTCGAACCGCGCCCCGTCGACCCCGGCGTTCACGTTGGGGAAGACGGTGCGCGCGCGAGCCAGGCCGTCGCCCTCGTCGAAGCCTGGCGGCAGGTGCACCAGCACGAGGGCGCCGGCGCCGGCCTCCACCGCGGCCCGGGCGGCCTCCTCCGGGCGGCTGTGCATGGGCGGCTCGTCGGTCGCCTCGTGCACCAGGAGCTGTGCACCCCGCGCCAGCGCCACGATGGTGGGCGAGAAGGCCGTGTCGCCCGAGTAGGCCAGCAGCCCGCCGCCGTCGAGATCCTCGAAGCGGAGACCGACGCACGGTACGGAGTGGGTTCCGGGGGCCGCGGTCACGCGCAGCCCCGGCGTGGCGAGCACCGCCGAACCCGCCTGGATGCCCACGGTGTGGTAGCGGCGCTCGGGGTAGCCCGGCCAGGCACTGACGTCGAAGGTGTCGTGAACGCGCCGCGCTTGCGCGAGCGCGGGCTCGATGCCGTACACGTCCACCGGCGCGCTGCGGCCGCCCAGCCACAGGCGTTCGAGCAGCAGCGGGAAGCCGGCCACGTGGTCGGCGTGCTCGTGCGTCACGATGACGGCGGTGAGCGCCGTCGGATCGAGGCCGTGGGCCGCCAGCCGCTGCGCGGCGTCGCCGCCGCAGTCGACCAGCACCAGATCCGTGGCCGTCTCGACGGCCAGCATGGTGGTGGTGCGCCGGCCGTCGCTGGCGGCGGCGCCGGTGCCGAGCAGATGCAGCGTGGCCACTCCCGAACCCTCCCCGAGCGCAGGCGATGCGCGACATCGCCCGGCCGCTCGCTCCCGATGATACGGACCCAGGGGTCGCAAGCGAGCGCAGGTGCCACATCCGGCGGCGATCAGCGCCGCCGCGGCCGCTGTCAGTCGTCGGCCGCGCTGCGCCAGCGAGCGCCCGTCTGCACCTGCCACAGCGCTGCGTAAGCGCCAGCGGCGGCGAGCGGTTGCTCGTGCCGGCCGGCTTCGATCACGCGCCCCTGGTCGAGCACGTAGATGGTCTCGGCGTGGCGGATGGTGGAGAGCCGGTGGGCGATGACCACCGTGGTCCGGTCCTGCGTCAGCGCCTCCAGCGAGCGTTGGATGGCCGCCTCGGTCTCGTTGTCGACGGCGCTGGTGGCCTCGTCGAGGACCAGGATGGGCGGGTCCTTCAGGATCGTGCGCGCCAACGACAGGCGCTGGCGCTGGCCGCCCGAGAGCTTCTGACCGCGCTCGCCCACGATCGTGTCGTACCCGAAGGGCAGGGCGTCGATGAAGCTCGCGGCTTCGGCCAGCTCGCAGGCCCGCCGGATCTCGTCGTCGCTGGCGTCGGGGCGACCGTACGCCACGTTGTCGCGCACGCTTCCGTGGAACAAGAACACGCCCTGCGACACCAGTCCGATGGCGCGGCGCAGGTCGTGCTGCAGCTCCTGTGCCAGGTTGCGCCACTGCACCAGCGCCACGTACTCGGTCAGGCTCTCCAGGCCCCAGATCACGAAGGTGATGAGCGCCAGCCACCACAGCTGCGTCACTGGATCGCTGATCCCCAGGTAGGTAGCCAGCAGCGACGTCTCGCGCTGGACCACCACGTCCACCGCGACCCCGATCAGAACCGGCGGTGCCAGGTCGAAGACGGTGTTGAGCAGCGTGAACAGCGTGGCCAGACCGGCGCGCCCGCGGTACGAGCGCCGGCCTGGCGGCCGACCGGCGCGATCGGCCGCGGCGGCGTACGCCCAGAGGCGCCGCAGCGGTGAATGTCGGCTGCCGCGGTATCCGCCGCGCTCGCACGTGCATCAATGGTCGGCATCACCGCGCCGCGCGGCGGCGCGGCTAGGAGCGTTCCCATGCCCATTTCCCCAGCCGAGTTCCGCCAGACGCTGAGCCGTTGGCCGTCGGGCGTCACGGTCGTGAGCATGCGCGACGGTGATGCCGAGCACGGCATCACCGTGAGCGCCTTCAGCTCGCTCTCGCTCGAGCCGCCGCTGATCGGTGTCGCCATCGCCCGGCGCGCGCGCGCGCACGACTTCCTCGAGCGCCTGCCCCGTTTCGCGGTCAGCGTGCTACGCGAGGACCAGCGCCATCTGTCGGACCGCTTCGCAGGCCGTTTGGTCGAGCTGGACGATCCGCCGTTCGAGCCGTTCGACGAGCTGCCGGTGGTGCGCGGGGCGGTGGCGCACATCGCCTGCACGATCGTCCAGCGGCTGCCGGTCGGCGACCACACCCTGTACGTCGGCCAGATCGACGCCGCTCAGGTCAGCGACGAGGCGCCGCTGGCGTACCACCGCGGGGG
>PXAU01000309.1 GCA_003567075.1 Trueperaceae bacterium | reverse complement strand
GAGCACACCGGACTGCTGGAGCGCAAAGACCGTGAACAAAAGGAGACTGACTTCAAGGAACGTCCCCGCTTCAACTCGCTGAACGCCATCGTGGCCACCTCCACCCTGGAGATGGGTATTGACATCGGCACGCTGAACGCGGCCATCAACAATTCGGTGCCGCCGCTGCCCTCCAACTTTCTGCAGCGGGTGGGACGGGCAGGACGGGCATCGGGCGCTGCCTTCATCACCAACTTCGCGCAAAGCAAAGCCCACGACCTGTTCTACTACGAAGCACCGCATGATATGATGGCCGGCGAGATCGCCACACCGGGCTGCTTCCTCGAAGCCAAAGAAATTCTCTACCGCCATTTCCTGGCCTACTGCTTCGACAACTGGTCGGCAGCAGACCCCGAACACAACGGCATCCCTGGCAGGCTGTTCACCCTGCAGCTGGCACGCACCGACCTGTCAGACACCCCCTTCTTTGCAAACCGGGTGATTGCCTTCATCAAAACGCACCAACAGGAGCTCCTCGACCGCTTTGTGGACTTCTACCGTCCCGACATGGAAGATACCGGGGCATTGGACAGCCTGCGCGCCTACGTGCAGGAGGAGGGGCTGACGCTCCGCTTCAAAGAGGTATTTATCAGACTGAAAGCGGAGTACCACGATATTCTGGAGCACATCCGGGAGATTACCGAAGCGATCCGGCAGTTGCCCCACGACGAGGAGCGCCGGGAACTGGAAGCTGAGCGCAAGGCACTTCGCGGACTCAAGCGCCTGTTAGATAAGCGTTCCCTGCTGGAGCACCTGACCAATGTGGGGTTGCTGCCCAACTACGCCTTCCCGGAAACGGGCGTCACCCTGAACGCCTGGGTGAAGGCGGGCAAGGCGAAGGCCAGCGAAGGGCTGCCCACCGACCAGAGCTTCGAGATCGTCCGCCCGGCAAGCTCCGCCATCAGGGAGCTGGCGCCCGACAACCACTTCTACACACAGGGTTATAAGATGGCCGTCACCGGACTGAACACCTTCGACTGGAAAGACCCGGGCACGCTGCTCAAAAAGCGTTTCTGCTCCAACTGCGACCACATCGACGACGCCATCAGTCGCCCCGAACCCTTTTGTCCGAAGTGCGGCGACGCCTCGTGGGCATCCGAAAAGAACACCCATGTGTTTGTGCGCCTGAACGGGGTGAAGTCGGCCAACTTTCGCGACAAGTCGCGTGTTGACGACAGCAAAGACGACAGGGACTCCAACCCTTACCGCATCTCGCGTCACCTGAAGTTCAGTCCGAAGTCCTTCCAGGGCGCCTGGGGCATGCAGGAGATCCCCTTTGGCATCGAATACGTGAAAGATGTGCGTATCATGGAGGTGAACATGGGGCTGAGCGCTTCGGTGCATGCCAACAAGGTCAGGATCAACAAGCAGGAGGATGTGCCCGGCCACGGCTTTGTGAGCTGCCGTTTTTGCGGGAAAAGCACGTCGGCACCCAATCTTCCCGACCAGAAATTCCATTACGGCTACTGCAAGCACAAAGAACACGCGTATAGCGGGAAGGCTGACGAGGTATTTGAAGAGGTCTTCCTTTTCAGGGAGATACACACCGAAGCTCTGAAGGTGCTGCTGCCGGTGCAGGAGTTCGAGAGCGAGGCCACCATCAACATGTTCAGGGCGGGGCTGGAGCTGGGCCTGAAACAGTATTACAACGGGAACCCCCAGCACATCCATATCATTGATTATTCGGAGTACAACAAAAAGAACGGCCGCTTCGACCGCTACCTTGTGTTGTACGACACCATCCCCGGAGGGACGGGCTACCTGGAGAAGCTGTTTAACCCGGCGGAGTTCACCCGGGTGATCGCACTGGCCTATGCGTGCATCAAAGCCTGCGGCTGCCAACACAAAGGCAGGGACGGCTGCTACCGCTGCATCTTCTCCTATGCCAACCAGTACATCCGCGAAGAGCTGAGCCGTGCCAAAGCGGAACGCCTGTTTGGCAGTATCCATGAAAAGTCGGAAGCCTGGGAGACCTATACCGCCGGGCTGGGTGCGCTCACCGGCAACGGACAGATCGAAGAGAGCGAGCTGGAAGACCGCTTCATCAGGAGCCTGCGCCTCTGGTGCGAGAGCAGGCAGGATGCCGGCTATGTGTTCCGGGATGATCTTGAAGATGGCGTGGTGAACTACCGCCTGCAGCTTGCCGCCGGTGCTTATGTGTATAGCTATGTGATTCGTCCACAGTATGCGCTGGGCCCGGCACAGGGAGTGCCATACAACACCCGGGCTGACTTCTATATCACCTTGGCGGGGATAGAAAAGGACGGCAGCATGGTCAACGACCCAGAGCTACTCACCGCCGCCAGGGATATGGCCATCTACCTGGATGGTTACACCTACCATGCCACGGCAGAGAACTTCCGCTTTCCTGACGACCTGAAAAAGCGTGGCGCCATTGCTGACAGTGACCGGATCATCAGCTGGACGCTCACCTGGAGCGACATCGAGCGCTTCGACGCCACGGAGTCTGCCTCCGACCAGCGCAGCAGGGAGTTCAAGCGCGACAGTCTGTTTGTTGATCCCGCCTTTTACAGGGATGCCATCGAGAAGTACAAGGCCATCCCATATTGGAAGAAACTGAAAAGCGGACTGATCAGCTGCCGCAACTCCATGGAGCGGCTGCTGTGGCTGCTGGAGCACCCGTTTGAGGCAGACCTGGAGAAGAAGGTGGCGCTGATGCTGTCGCTCAGGCAGCGCAGCTTTGCGCGTCCCTCGGCCGATGAAAACCTGCTCGACGCCTGG
>PXAU01000218.1 GCA_003567075.1 Trueperaceae bacterium | reverse complement strand
GGTGAACGCGACACGGCGCGACGCTTGGCGCTGGTGGCGCTGCATCACCCCGCGCTCGAGCACACCTTCGTGCAGGACGCGCGGGAACTGGCGCACGAGGTGTCCGCCTCGGTGGACGTAGCGCCAGCGCCGCTGCCCGACGATGACGCGTTGTTGGCGGAGATCGAGGCGTTGGTGACGACGTGGCGGGGAGCCTAGGTGCGCCCGCGTCCGCGTTGACCCGCGCACCCTGCGGCCCACCGCACCCTTCGCGCGATGGACCGGCTTCGTCGCACGGTGCCTAGTCGCGTTCCACGATGCTTCATCGACGGAAGGCGTTCCTGAGCATGAACGTCAGGTTCGCTGGCCGTTCGGCGAGGCGGCGCATGAGGTAGAGGTACCAATCCGGGCCGTAGGGGGTCGCCACGAGCACCTTGAAGCCGCGCTCGACGAGTTCGAGCTGGCGCTGCGGGCGAACGCCGAAGAGCATCTGGAACTCGAAGCGGTCGTTCGAGATACCGTGTTGGGCTGCGAACGTGATGGTGTGCTCGATGATCGCATCGTCGTGCGTCGCGACGGCCGTGTGGCCTGCGCCGAGGAGGGCGCGTTCGATCAGGCGCTTGAACTGCGCGTCCACATCGCTCTTGCGGGGGTACGCGACGGACTCGGGTTCGAGATACGCTCCCTTGACGAGTCGGAGGTTCGGCGCGAGGGGCAGCAGCTCCGCGAAGTCGTTCTCCGTGCGATACAGGTACGCCTGAAGGACGGTACCGACGTTGGTGTGGCCGCGCTCGCGGAGTCGCCGGTAGATCCGGAGCGTCGACGCGACGCGTTCCGACTCCTCCATGTCGATCCGGATGAAGTTGCTGCGCTTGGCTGCATGCGCGACGATTCGCTCGATGTTCTCGGCGGCGAGCGTCTCTCCGTCATCGAGGCCGAGGTGGGTGAGCTTCACCGCGAGGTTCGTCTTGAGTCCCTCCCCCGCGATCCGGTCCAGGACTTCGAGATAGGTGCTGGCGACCCCGCGCGCCGCCTCGGCGTCTTCGACGTGTTCACCGAGGAGCGTCGTGTTGGTATGCAGTCCTGCTGCCTCGAGCGCTCGCAGCGTCTCGACGCATGCCTCGATCGTCTCGCCGGCGACGAAACGCCCGGCGCCGAGTCGCATGCCGTGTCGGCGCATGGTCCGCTTGACCAAACGGTTCTGCGTGGCCGACAGGATCAGCGTCCGGAACAGGAGGTTCGGGTCGATGCGGCGTTGCGCGCGCGACGGCGCCGGCGGTGTCATGTCCGATCGGTCCACGCTCAACGCGATGCTCCCTTCGCTCGTTCGATGCAGCTCGGTAAGGACGCCATGGTTGGTGTCGCCGTAGGTTCGCATGGTGGCGTAAGCGGCCTCCGGCCGCTCATTGACCCCCTCGGAGCGGTCTCCCCTAGACTGCCCCGCAGCGTCGCGCAAGGTCGCGGGCGCCGCGTACCTGCCCATCGCGAGGAGCGTCCGGCGCAGGGCACGCCGCTGCGGTTGCGGCGCGCCACGCGCTGGCTCAGCCCGCACCCGAGTGCCGTCACGGACCGCGACCGGTGCGCTCGTCAGGGCTCCCCCGCTGCACCACGCAACCGATAGCACTCGATGAACTGCGCCGGCGAAAGGACGCTGACGCCCGCACGCGCAGCAACGGGGTAGTGCACGAGATTGCCTGTCACGAGGCATTCGGCGCCACACGCGCGGGCCACCTCCAGGAACGGTTCATCGTCCGGGTCAGGCAACCGGACCGGCAACGGCCCCGCGGCAACCGTCTCACTGGCGGAGCCCAGATAGTCGAGGATCGCGGCGACGGCTTCGGTCCCGAAGCCGAAGCGGGGCCGTGCGAGGACCTCGACATACTCGCTCAGGATGCGCGCATCGAGACACAACGTCACCGCTCCTGAAGCGAGAAGTCGCATGATCTCGCCGGGTGGACCGAAGGGGGAGAGGAGTCCTGAGACGAGGACGTTCGTATCGAGGACGATCCTCAACGCCGACGCGCCTCGCGCACAGCCGCGATCTCGGTCTCGATGGCGTCTGCGGAGAGCGCATCGGCCCCTCTCGCAATCGCGCGCCGCTGCAGCGACGCGACCGCGCCGATGGCGCGAGCTCGGCGGAAGGCGGCAAGCGACTCCTCGAGGTTCGATTCGTTGACAGCCGCAAGAATGGCGACCGGTCGGCCATTGCTGGTGATGACCATCTCGCGCTCATCCGGCAGTTCACGCCAGATGTCGGCCGACTTGCCGCGCAGGTCACGCACACTAACGAACTTCATGGTCCGCCTCCAATCGCGCCTCTATTGTGTACACGATCGTCACCCGCGTCAAGCAGCATCATCGGAGCCTCGGCGGGACACCGAAACGTCGCACGCAGCGTGCCCCAACCGTCGACATGGTTGGGCCCGTCGATGGTGGCAACGCGAGTCGTGCCGTGCACTTCCGCCGGTCTGGCGGTTGACAGGTCGGGGGCCCGAAGGGTTCGCTTCGGTGCACGCGCAGGCCTCGTCGAGCCCACGCGTGGCATAGTGGCGGTGTCCGCGGTGACGAACGCGCCTGGGAGGCGGGGATGGGCCGACGGTCTTCGACGCCTGATGCACCGACGACGACACCGGTCGAGGTCGGTTGGACGGTCACGGTGACCGAAGCCCTTCCCGACTGCCCGAGCATTGCAGCCGGCTGGGAGCGGCTTGCGACGCAGACGACGTGGGGCGCGTGGAGGACGGAGAGCGCCATGCGCGGCAAGAACGTCACCACCACGGTCGTGCCACCAGCCACGGAGCCCCT
>PXAU01000407.1 GCA_003567075.1 Trueperaceae bacterium | reverse complement strand
GGAGCGGTGCCTGCCGAGCCAGCCAGTCCAGGAACACCGGTTCCACCGCGCCCGGCAGGCGTAGCAGCGTCCAGGCAGCGGCATGCGCGCCCGCCTCGGCGGCGGCTTCCAGGATCGCGGGCACCTCGTGGTCGGTGAGCCCGGGGATCACTGGCGCGACGACGACGGTGACGGGCACCCCGGCCGCCGACAGCTCGCGCATCGCCTGCAGCCGTGCCGCCACGGTGCTCGTGCGCGGCTCGAGCCGGCGCCGAAGGTCTTCGCTAAGGGTCGTGATGGACACCGCCACGCGCGCCGCGCCGTAGCGAGCGAGCCCCGCGAGCAGGTCCATGTCGCGCGTGACCAGCGCGTTCTTTGTGATCACGCCCACGGGATGGCGGTGGGCGGCCAGCACCTCCAGGCAGCCGCGCGTGATGCGCAGGCGCCGCTCGATCGGCTGGTACGGATCGGTGACCCCGGACAGCGCGAGGTGCTGCGGGCTCCACGACGGCGCCGCGAGCGCGCGCGCCAACAACCGCGGAGCGTCGAGCTTGGCGAACAGCAGCCGCTCGAAGTCGAGCCCGGCGGACAAGCCGAGGTACTCGTGCGTGGGGCGGGCGTAGCAGTAGGCGCAGCCGTGCTCACAGCCCCGGTAAGGATTGAGGCTCGCGTCGAAGGGGATGTCGGGGGACGCATTGTGGCTGATGACGCTGCGGCTGGTGTCGTGGAAGACGCGCGTGGGTTCGGTTGCGCCCTCGCGCGTGGCGAGCTCGCGGTCGCGCTCGTCGCCGTCGAGCACGAGCTCCCGGCCCGTGAAGCGGTTGCCGGGATCCAGGCCGGTCCCCCGGCCGGGCGGTGTGCGCGATCGCATACCTGCAATTCTAAGGCCTCGCGCGCCGAATGGTGGCAGCCGCGACCTGCGCGCTTCGGTGCCGCTGCGTGGCGCCTACCGAGGCCCTCATGCGAGGCGGGTATCGTCGTTGCCATGGATGATCCGGTCACCGTTCTGCGAGCGCTCGCCGACCCGGTGCGCTGGAAGGCGCTCACCTTCCTGCTCGACCCGAGCCCGAGCAGTTGCAGCAAGGGCGACATGGGCGTGTGCGCGTGTGACTTGGAGCACGTGCTGGGCGTGAGCCAGCCGACGGTCTCGCACCACATGAAGCAGCTCGTCGACGTCGGCCTGGTGCGTGCAATGCGAAGGGGCCGCTGGGTGTTCTACGAGTTGAACGCGGACGGCTTCGCGGCGCTCGAGGCCGAACTCGGTCGCTTCGCGTGCGCGCGACCTCCGACGATCGCGGCTCGCTGACGACGTTCGCTGCCACCGCCCGTGGGTGCCGCGCAGGCGCCGCCCGCCGGCTGCGGTCGAAGGTCAGCGAGCCGCCGGTAGCACCGACCGTTCATCGCACGAGACACGAGGTGCGCCCAGCATGTACTGTGGAACCCGGTGCGGCCCAGCCCCCTGGGGGTGACGCTGTCGCGCGAGGCCCATCCTCGCTCGCCGCGGGCGTGGCGAACCCGCTCGCACCCACCCTCTGCATCGTAGAGGGCTGCACCCCAGCGATGCAGGGCCACGGCCCAGCGAGGCGCGGCGCCAAGGCGCAGTGATGCCGCGCCGCGTCTCAGCGAAGCAGCGCCAGGAACACCCCGGCCGCGACGGCCGAGCCGATCACCCCAGCCACGTTGGGTCCCATCGCCGCCATCAGCGGGTTGACCTTGCCCTGCGTCTGCTCGGCGACGAAGCGCTGCACCACCCGAGCCGACATCGGCACGGCGGAGACGCCTGCAGCGCCGATGCAGGGGTTGATACGGAACCGCGCAGGCAGCACGAGGTTGAGCAGCTTCGCCAGGAAGATGCCGCCTGCAGTGCTGAACACGAACGCCACCGCACCGAGCGCCAGGATGTAGAGCGTCTCCGGGCGGAGGAACGCCTCGCCCGCCATCGTCGCGCCGATCGTGAGACCGAGCAGGATCGTGACGATGTTGATGAGCGGTCCACCAGCGGTTTTGCTGAGCCGGTCCGTGACGCCCGACTCGCGCAGCAGGTTGCCGAACATCAGCATCCCCACCAGGGGCGCGGCCGCCGGGATCGCCAGCGAGACGAGCAGCGCCAGCACGATGGGGAAGAGCACGACCGCCGCGCGCGAGACGGGGATCTCGTCCGGCACGGGCATGTGCCGCTCCTTGACGGTTGTCAGCAGGCGCATGACGGGCGGCTGGATCACGGGTACGAGCGCCATGTAGCTGTACGCCGCGACCGCGACGGCGCCCAACAGCTCGGGCGCCAGGATCGCGGTGAGGAAGATCGAGGTGGGCCCGTCGGCGCCACCGATGATGCCGATGGAGGCGGCCTCGGTGATCGAGAAGCCGAAGAGGTAGTAGGCTCCGAGCGCGGCCACGAAGATGCCGACCTGTGCGGCCGCGCCGAGCAGGAAGGTGATCGGCCGCGTGAGCAGGGGCCGGAAGTCGGTGAGGGCGCCGACGCCCAGGAAGATGATGGGCGGCAGGAACTCCGTGCGGATGCCGGCTTCGTACACGAGCTGCAGCAATGGGATCCGGTCCCCAGCGCCGTCCGCGACGAAGGTGCTCGAGGCCGCCATCATGGCGTTGGGCAGGTTCGCCAACGCGGCGCCGAAGCCGATCGGCACCAGCAGCAGGGGCTCGTATCGTTTTGCCACGGCCAGGTAGATGAGCCCGCCGGCCACCACGAACATGACCAGGTTCTGCCACGTCAGCTGCGCGAAGCCGGCGTCGCGCAGCAGCGTCGCCAGGACGTCCACCTCAGCCCCCCAGGGTGATGATCGGTTGCTTCGG
>PXAU01000236.1 GCA_003567075.1 Trueperaceae bacterium | reverse complement strand
GAATTGGCCGCGCCTCGATGGAGGCCACCAGCACCGCGTCCACGATGACGGCCTGGTCCGACGCGTCGCTGGCAGGCGTCCCGTTGCGGATCCAACGGTAGGCGTTGATGCCGGGCTCGTAACGGAAGCCGGTCTCGTACGTCCCGCCGAAACGCACGCGTACCTCGTTCGCGTCGAGCCGCTCCGGTTCCGGCCGGTAGATGACGCCGGTCACCGTGCGCCCGCGACCCACCGCCAGCCGGTTGACGGCCTGACGCAACGCGTCGCCGCCCGCGAACAGGTTGTATGGCGCGCGACCGTCGCCGCGGCTGAACAGGTCACCGCTCGTGAAGGAGTTGAGCGTGGGTGCGTTGGTGGCCGTGATCGCCGCCAGCGCGCCGGGCGAACCGCCGTCGTGGACCATGACCGCATCCATGCTGCGCGCCAACTCGACCATGTAGTCGCGCGCGCTGCGCACGGGTCCGACGCGTTGGGGATCGGTACGGTCGTAGACCTGCAGGAGGCGCGTGAGGCCGCCCTCGACCGGGAGCTCGTGCACCTGCGAGGCGAAGCCGATGCCGTGCTGGGGATACCCGGCCACGTTGTCGACCACGACCGCCATCGGCCGTTCGAGCTGCTGCGTGAACGGCGTGCGCGGCGGCGCCGGCGAGCCGGTCGGCTGATCGCTGCCGTCGGGGCCGGCCGCGGCGCCGAGCCCGAGCTCGTCAGGCACGTCGCTGGGCGGACCCGTCTGGCCGGCGCGCGCGGCGTCGCCGCCGGCGGGTGCCGTCACGTCACGGCTGCCGACGGCGGTCGCCGCCGTCGCTGCCGCGCCCACGTCGACCGCGGGTGCCTCGGGGCTGGGTTCTGGCGCGAGCACCTCGGCTCGCAGTTGCGGTGTCGGCACCTGCACCGGGGCGGCCACCGCCACCTGCGGCTGGATACCCACGGCGCGAGCGGCGGGCAGATCGGTGCGCACGTCAGGGACCGTCACCGGCCGGGCGGCGGCCACGTCACTCACCACCGCAGGCACCGGCACGCTCGTCGATGGCGCCACCTCGCTCGCGACCGAGGGAACCGGGACGCTCGCCGTTGGGGCCACCTCGCTCGCTACACGCGGTACCGGCACGCTCGTCGACGGCACCACCTCGCCCGTGATCGCAGGCATTGGGACGGTCGTCGACGAGGCTACCTCGGTCTGCACCGACGGCGCCGGCACCGGCACCGGCGCGGACACGCTCACGCTCGGCGTGGGAGCGATGGCCCGCGCCTCGGGAACCACGGCGGCGACCACCGGCACGGGCACCTCGATGCGCTGGGCCAATGGTGACGGGATCAGATCGGGCGTGACGATCTCCGGCAGCGGCGTCGCCGCCAATGGGCGCACCGGGACGTCGGCGGCGGCGGCCGGCAGCGCGGGAGCCGGCACCGGCGGTTCCGGCGCGGCCTCGGCCACCGGATCGGGGACCGCAGGAGCGGGCTCGGGCGGTGGCGCCGTCGGCGCGGCCTCGGCCACCGGGTCTGGCACGACGGGCGTCGGCTCCGGTGCGGGCGGCTGGACGGTCTGCGGCGCCGGGTCGGGCGTCACGGGATCGGCGCGCGGTACGGTCGCCGCCTGCGGGACGCCCACCTCGACGTCCTCCACCTGCGGCCGCGGCGTCGGCGGTGCGGGCAGGTCGGCGGTCGGTGCCTGCACCACCTCCTCGGCCAGTGCCGGCGTGCCGATGTCGATCACCAGGTACGTCGGCGTCGGTTGCGGGACCGGCAGGCGCAACCACCACAGCACCGCCAGCACCAGCAGCAGGTGCAACGAGACGGACAACAGCGCAGCGCGCCGCCGATCGCGGTCGCGCAGCATGACGCGGAAGCCGTCACGCGCTCCTTGCGCGAGCGCCACCACGAGCAGCACCAGCGCCGGTGGTTCGCGACGACCGACCATCGGAGAAGCCCTCAGCTCCCCGTGGCGATCGCGATGCGTTGCGCTCCCGACTGCTTGATCAGGTCCATCACCTGCACCACGAAGCCGTGGCGCACGGTGCTGTCGGCGCGCAGGACCACGGTGGTATCGCCCGATTCGGTGATCAACTGCTGCAGCAGGCCTGGCAACGCCTCCATCGTGACCGTGGCACCGCCGACGAACACGCGCTCGTCAGGCGTGACGGTGACGGTGGGCAGGTCGCTGGGCGTGGCTTGGGCCGTCTGCGCTTGCGGCAGGTCGACCGGCAGGCCGGTCTCCAGCGTGATGAAGGTGGTCGACACCATGAAGAAGATGATCAGCAGGAACACCACGTCGACCATCGGGGTCAGGTCGATCCCGACCGGTCTACGGCCGCTCCGCCACGCGCGACGCGCCGCCAGGCGGCTCGCCATCTCAGGCCTCCGTCTCGTCCGTGTCGCGCCGGACCCGCAGGCGGGCTGGGTTCGTCAGCGGCACGGAGGCGGCTCGTTCGGCACCTGGCTCGGCGCCACGCGCGCCGGGCGCCGCAGCGCGCGCCGCGATCGATGGTCCCACCGGCGCCGGCCGAGGGGTCACGCGCGGGGCGGACGCCGGGCCAGCGGCAGCAGGCTCGACCAGCCTCGCGCTGGCCGTCGGCGCCGCCGCGGACGCCGGCGACGCGGATGCCGGTGGCGCCGCGCTCGAGACAGGCGCCGTGGCGTAGGCCTCGGCCGGTGAACGCGCGCCCGCAGGCCGGCGCGCAGCGCTGCTCTCCTCCGCCTCGGCAGGCGCCTCCTCGCGGTCCTTGCGGGCCGCGACGGCCTGCACCACGTTGGCCATCAGCTCCTCGCGGCGTCGGTCGATCTCGAGCAGGATCATGTCGACCCGG
>PXAU01000078.1 GCA_003567075.1 Trueperaceae bacterium | reverse complement strand
GTCTGCCCGAGCGCCACCACCTGCGGCACGGCCTCGGCGTTGCTGCGGAACACGCCCACGCTCACCGGCCCCAGCACGCTGCCGGTGAAGCGGTAGCCGTTGTCGCGCAGGTAGCGCGCCAACTGGTCCGTGCCGGCCGCCAATGGCGCCGCTGGGGTGCGCGGTTCCGTCGCTGCCTCGACCGGTTCGGGCGGCTCTGCGACGGGCTCGGTGCCGCGCAGCTCGGGTACGTCGGCGACGATGCCGGGGGTGGTGCGGACGCTCTCGGCCGGGGCTTCGGCGGCGGGTTCCTCGGGCACCCGCACGGTCGTGACCGGCGGCACCTCGGGACGATCGATCGTCTCGATGGCGCGCGTCTCTCGCAGCAGCCCGGGGGTGGTGGCCAGCGGCGTGCCGGTGGGCAGGGCCCGGGGCAGGTCGCGGCTGATGGTCGGTGCTGGCGTCAGCGGCTGCGGTGCGGGCGTGGCGACGCGCGCTGGTTCGGCCGGCGCCGCGGGCGGACCGTCGGGCACCGGCACCTCGGTGACGGTGGGGGCGTCGGGCACGGCGCGCTCGGGCGCCGGAGCGGGCGGGCGCCGCACCACGATCGGCGAGAACGGGTTGACGGTGGCGCGCGCGGCGGCCAGCGCCCGTTCGGCCTCGAGCGCCGCGATGGCGGCGGGGTCCACGATCTCGGGCGCGGGCGGTGGCTCGGTGATGAGGAAGGGCAGCTGGGCCACTTCCAGGTCGCGCGCGACGGTGACGGGCGGGTCGATCACCACCACCGGTGGATCGTCCACGTCGGGTTCGTCGGCCGGATCGACCACCAGCGGCGGCGGTGGCGCGTCGGGATCGACCTCGGGCGCCTCTGGATCGACCTCGGCCTCGACGTCGGGCGCAACGGCCGGATCGACGTCCGGATCGACGTCCGCGTCGACCTCGGGTGCGGCCTCGGGGTCGACGTCAGGCGCTTCCGTCACGGGCGGCGCGTCCGGTTCGGGCGTCGGAGGGATGGTGGCGGTCGGCGGCACGTCGGGGTCTTCGCCGATGACGCGGTTCTGGGTGAAGAAGTTGACCCAGAAGAACGCCGCGGCGGCCAGCAGCAAGATGGCCAGCAGGATGCGTGCGGTGCGTGAGAGCGTCATGCTCAGCGCTCCCCTGGGTCGGCGCCGGTGAACACGTAGACCGTGAACCCGACCGAGGTGTTGAGGCCCGGATCGTCCGACTCGTCGGTCGTGACCGACAGCCCGACCGTGTTGAGCTTGGTAAAGCGCTGCAGGTTCTCGAGCAGGTCGATGAAGCCCATCGACTCCACGAAGGTCCCGTCGGCGCTGACGCTGAAGCCGATGGCGCGGACGTCCTGCACGTTCGTCTGGGCGGTGCCCTGCGAGAAGCTGCGGACGGTGACGCCGGCGCCCTCGGCCGAGACGCGCAGCGAGTCGATCAGCGCCGCCACCTCGGACTCGCGCGGCAGCTGCGACAGGAACACGCGGCGTTCCTCTTCCAGCAGCGCCACCGCGAGGCGCAGGTCGGGCAGGTTGCGCCTGGCGTCCTCGCCGCGGCGGATCTCGGTCTCCAGGCGCTGGATGTCGGCCTCGAGCTCGGCGATGCGGTCTTGCGAGGGCTGGTACATGTA
The DNA here is from genome assembly GCA_003567075.1 of Trueperaceae bacterium. Lineage (GTDB taxonomy): Bacteria > Deinococcota > Deinococci > Deinococcales > Trueperaceae > CSSed10-48. Next base: position 1,194 of record PXAU01000078.1, on the reverse strand, counting down.
GAAGTACCAGAGCGCCGCCGCCACCACGCTCAGCACCACCACGATGATGGCGATGTCGCGCTGCCGGAGGTTGCGCAGGTTGAAGCTCATGGCGCTCCTCCCGCCCCTCCGGTGAAGCCGCCGACGGTCAGGTTGTAGGTGAACAGGTCGGTGTCACCGTCGCGGCTGGCGTTCTGGAACAGCACCCCGAAGTCCTGCGCGGTCTCGAGCGAGCGCACGAAACGCGCCAACGTCTCGGGGCCAGCCACCGTGCCCGAGATCGACATCTCGGTCATGATCGAGGCCCCCTCGAAGCGGTTGGGGTCGCTCCTCGGCGGGTAGACCGAGCGCATGTTGAGGCTGCGGAAGTCGATGCTGGGGGTAGCGGCGTCGATGCGCGGCGGCAGCAGTTCGAGCAAGCCGGCGATCTCCGCGGTCCACACCACGCGGCCGCGGCGCACTTCCTCGGCGATCGAGATGAGCTGCCGCAGCGCCTGCTGCCGCTGCTGCAGGTCGCGCTGCTCGGCCAGGAAGGGCTGCAGCAGCGCGAGCTGGTCCTCGCGCACGCGCACGTCGCGCTCTAAGTTCGTGATCGTCTGGTTGGTCAGGTACTGGATCCCGACGATCACCCCCGCGATGAGCAGCGGGAACGCGACCGCGAGCACACGCCAGTAGCCCGGCTCGCGGACGCGCTTGAGCGCTTTCGGCAGGAGGTTGATGTTAATCAAGCGCCGTCACCCCCCGGAGCGCGAGCCCGAGCGGGACGGCGAAGGCCCCACCCATGGTCTGCAGGTACGCGCTGTCGAAGCGATTCGGGTCGACCGTCACGGTCAACCACGTGTCGCCGTGCTCGACGCGGACGCCGAGCGTGTCGCCGATGGCTTCGGGCAGGCCGCGCAGGTTGGCGCCGCCGCCGGTGACCAGCATGCGGTTGATGCTGGCGTCACCCGTCTGCACGCGGAAGAACTCCAGCGAGCGCCGGATCTCGGTGGTCAGCTCGATCAGCACCGGCCGCAACGCCTCGTACACGCGGCTAGGGCTGTACTGCTCACGCTTGGCGTCGAAGTTCAGCAGCTCCTCCTCGTCCTCGGACGGGATGGTGGCGGTGCCGTACTGCACCTTGACGTCCTCGGCGCTGTCGAAGTCGAGGCCGAAGGCGCGCTGCACCGCGGCCGTGAAGTCGTCGCCGGAGACGCCGATGTTGCGGTTCATGAG
>PXAU01000225.1 GCA_003567075.1 Trueperaceae bacterium | reverse complement strand
TCCAAAGTATGGACCAACCGCCACTTCCGGCCCAACGATGCCAACTACGGCTGGAATGGATACTTCAATGGACAAAAAGTACAACCGGGCATTTTTACCTTTTACGCTAAAGTGCTATTCAAAAACCACAATGTGCGGACTTTTTCAGGGGATATACTGGTGGTGGAGTGAGGGGGATTTTTTTGAAAATAATCCCGTAATACCCACACCCCATAACTTATTGTTCTTCGGGTTTTTACACAACAAAAGGAATGGATCAATTTCAAAAACAACAGGGGTGTTACATTAAACTTTTAGGAATTCTAATCAAAATAATGTAATTTTACGCTACAGCAAGCACTAAAAACAGTTCTAATGAGATCAGCCTCGAGCCTCTTTTCATTGATTGCTCTTTTTATTTCCACCTGTGTTGCTACACTGAACTCCCAATCCACCTTTAAAAAAACCATTGGCGGGGCCGGAGATGAAAGAGCGCACAGCATCATTGCACTGCCGAATGGAGGATATGCTTTGGCGGGATATTCTACTTCCTATGGAAACGGATCGGAGGATGTGTATGTCGTCAGATTAAATACAGCCCACGAAGTTGAATGGTCCAGGACGCTCGGAGGAAGTAACAACGACCACGCCAATGCCATAATTTACGACGAGCAAACCGATGGATTCATAGTAACCGGACGAACTACTTCATTTGGCACAGGGGGCAATAACAATTTACTCCTGGGTCAATTAAATGCCGCCGGTGAATCACAATGGATGATCGCCAATGGCGGCAACGACAATGATGTCGGCTGGGGGGTGACCCAGCTTCCAAACAGAGAATTAATGATTGCCGGACACTGCCGCACCTGGGCTCATACAGGAAACGGTGCTTACCTTTTTAAAACTTCAGAAAACGGAGATCCCCTTTTTGGAAACATTTACGACAATGTCTCCCCAATGAATCCACCTGCCTCTGATAACTTCAGAGACATAATTCTATGCAGAAGCGGAAACTACGTTTATATGACCGGAATGATGAAGTTGCCTGGACGATGTTCACCTGGGAACCAGGCGATAAATTTTCAGCTATTCATAATGAAAACAGACCTGGATGGCAATGAAATTTGGAATACCTATATTGGAGGAGGAAACTGCAGGGAAAATGGGCGCGCTTTAACCCAAACCGAAGACGGACATATTGTCGCAGTGGGTTTGTCCCAATCCTACGGAGGGAATGACGATGATATATACCAGGTAAAGGTCAATTCGGACAACGGCAATCTAATGTGGGCAAATGTAATTCACACACAAGCGGATGAGATCGGAAAAGATGTCATAGCAACCCGCGATGGCGGTACTGCCCTTACAGGATGGTCTGAAGGCTCAGAAAATAGCCAACGGGATGTATTTTTAATCAAAAGCGATGCAAATGGGAATATAGAGTGGTCCAGAACTTACGGCGGACCCCTGCCGGATGAAGGTCATTCTTTGGTCCAAACCGAAGACGATGGATTTTTGATTGCAGGCTACACCTCCAACTATGGAAACGGAGGGGAGGATATTTTTCTCATAAAAACCGATGAGGAGGGAAGGCTCAGCTCCTGTGATTATGAAACCACTTCCTTTTCTCAAATGCAGGCCGGGGATGTGAACAGCGGTATTAGGATGAACAACGGCTACTCAATAACCAGTTTCGATCCCAATGAGGTAAATACCGGAGATTCATCCAAAAATATCGCATGTTGCCCAATTGCAAAATTCGAATACTCAGGTGAGTGCCTCGGCGAAGCCGTTGAATTCAGCAATTTATCCGAGGGTGAAATCACAAACTGGCAGTGGGACTTTGGCGATGGAAACAGCTCAGACCGTGAGGAGCCCCAACATACTTACAATCAGGAAGGAGTCTTCGAGATTACCCTTGAAGTATCGGATGAATTTGGTTGCACAGACACATACAACCTGCCCATTGAAATAACAGAAGCCCCTGTCCCCTACATCGAAGGAGAAGTTCGGCACTGTGCCGGGGAAACGGCCACCTTTACTGCCGGACCAGCGGGATACGATTTTTCATGGAACACAGGGGATAACATCCAGGAGATCGAGTTTACACCTCAAAATGACACCACCTTATCCGTAATTTTGACAGATGAGAGGGGCTGCGAATCCGCCCCAGTATATTTTAATCTTACAGTGGATCAACCTGAAGAACCTGAGGTTAGAGGGGATATATTTGTTTGCCGGGGAGACAGCACCACCCTTACGGTATCCCCGGAAGATGCTGAAATAGCCTGGAGCACGGGAGATACCACCCCGACAATCTCACTCAAACCGGAATCCGCTACACAAATTTTTGTCGAGGTAGGCCAATTCGAAACCTGCTCACCCGACACCGTATTCATTGAGTTGGACATTCTGGAGGATGATTTTGCAGAGATTTCAGGTCCTGTGGAAATCTGCGCCCTGGATACCGCCATTTTCACTGCAGGGCCCTTGGGTTTAGATTATTTGTGGAGCACGGGCGAGGAAGGCCAATCCATTGAAATGGCAGCCGATTCTGATCAGGACCTTTGGGTAAAGGTATCCAACTCCATGTGCTCGGACACTGCACATTTCAACCTGCGGGTTTTTCAATATGCCGATATAATCACGGACGATGGACCAGTGACAGTATGCCCGGGAGACAGCGTACAGCTTATGGCTTACTCCACCAATTGCTTTGATTTGATATGGGATAGCGACCATTTGCTCAGTTGCAATTTTTGCGACTCCCCTACTGTTTATCCGGCATCCGATGGAATGCTGACTGTGAGTTGCAGCAGTGACACAG
>PXAU01000395.1 GCA_003567075.1 Trueperaceae bacterium | reverse complement strand
GGCGTCCACCAGCTGCCGTCCTGAACGGCCTCCTCGGGTAGCATGGGACGATGTCGCCGCTGGTGACCCTGCTCATCCTTGGTCTGCTGCTGGTCGTGGTGATCGTGCTGCTCGTGTGGGCCATCGCGACGGCGGCGCTGGGCGCACGCTCGGCGCGTACGCAGGACCGCCGCGAGGCGCCCGCTCGGGAGGCGCACCCTAGGGATTCGCGCCGCGGCACGGAGCGCCGAGTCCAGGCGAAAGATACCGACGTTCGCCCAGACGAGGGACATCGCCGCGAGCGCTCGAGCGAGCCCGAACCGGCACCCGCCTTACGGCCCGCGGTCGCGCGGCGTTCGAACGACGACATCCGCGGCGCCAAGGCTGCGCCGCGCCCCAGCGTGCCGGACGACGCCTTCGAGCGCTTCCTGCGCTCGGGCCGCGACGACGAACGCTGACCACCGCCCCCGTTTCCCGCGCCCGGCCGCCGTCAACGAGCGGACGACATGTGCGCTTACGGTCGCCGCGTCCAAGCGGACGACATGTGCGCTTACGGTCGCCGCGTCCAAGCGGACGATCTGGGGGCTCGGACGCGGCTCGTCGAGGTGCGGCCGAAGCCAGGTTGCTCAGGCGTGCTCGGGCTGCCGCGCTGCCAACGCCCGCAGCGCGTCGTAGGCCCGCTCGGCCTTCGCGCGCAGCTCGGTGTCGACGGCGCGTCCCGCCATCATCATGTGCATCGTCATGTGCCGGTCGACGTCACCGAAGATCGAGCCCAGCACCTCGACCTCCTCGCGCGAGCGCAACGTCGCATCGTCCCGGAACATGGTGGTGTAGACGTACTCGAAGCGCTGGTCGTCGATCACGCCGGAGAGGTACTGGTCGAGCACCTGCAGGTACGGCGTGAGGTCGCTGCGGGGCGGCGTCGCAGCCGCCTGGCTCGCCTGGCCCTGCGGCATCTGCTCGAAACCCGGTGCGAGCGCCTCGGGCGTGATGTCCCAGTTGTCGAGATCGAAGACGGCCTCACCATCCTTGAACAGGATCACCTGCGGGGAGTGGTGCACGATGCCGGTGCGCTCCGCCACACGGTTGCTGGCCGCGCGCCACTCGACCACGCGAATCACGCCGAGCATCAGGTCGTCACGCGCCTCGAGGTGCGTCTGCAGGTTGCCGAAGCCCTGCATCGTCTTGTGGCAGGTCCCGGCCTTGAACACGACGCTGGTCGGATGCTCGGCCAGGAACGTCTCGACGGCCTCGGGGGTGGTCAGGTTGACGACACGATCGCGCAGCATGGGGCCTCCTGGGGCAGTGAAATCCTGAGCGCCATTGTAGGGATAGCGATGCACCGCACGCGTCGCCCAAGCACACATTGCCGTGCTGGACTCGCCATCCGACGGCGCCGCGCGCGCCGCCGCAGGACACGGAGAGGTGTCCGAGTGGCTGAAGGAGCTCGCCTGGAAAGCGGGTATACGGTTTGTAGCCGTATCGCGGGTTCGAATCCCGCCCTCTCCGCCAGGGACGAAAGCGCCGCCCCCCACACCGGCAGGCACGGGGGGCGGCGAGCCGTTAGGGTGCGGTGCTCGATGCACGTCCGACGCCAACGATGGTTGGTACCCGTCGCTGACGACCGCTTGACGTGAGGTCACGCGCGCAAGCGCTCGGCGCGGACCTGAGAACCTAGCGCTCCTCCTCCATGCAAGCGAGGATGCGCGCCTCGTTCTCTTGAATGCAGCTGTCGCACGCTGGATCGGCGGTCTGTACGCCAAGCAGCGAGAGCGTCGCCTGACACATCGGGCACACCTCGTGCTCGCATTCTTCTCGAATGCGTCGCTCGGCTTCAGACGCATCGTACGGACTATCCTCCGCACGAGGCAGGTCCCCAGGCCCGCATGGGATCGCCCCTCGGGGCGTCGGGTCCGAGATGGTCTCGGCGAGACCCTCCTCCCCCAGGTTCTCGTTCCACCAGGCATGGCAGTACTCGGGAGAAACGTTCTCCAGCGCGATTTCGCGACCGGCATCCTGGAGCGAGAGCGTCGCGCTGACAGTGCCATCATAGGCGCGCGCCCACATCGCCCACTGGCCGACGTCCTCCTCGCGTCGATCGGGGAAGCGTCCGATCGCGCAACACATCCTCCCGGGGTCACAGCGTGGGTCACAGGCGGGCGGCGCGTCGTAGGGATAGCCAGGGAGTGCCTCACCTTCCCAACCCGGAATCTGGGCGTTCGCCATCCAACCGGCGACAGCGCTGGCCCGCTTCGGGCCGAAGACGCGGATGGGGTGGTTCGCCGAGGGGAGGTTCGGATCGCACACCATCGCGTAGCGATGCGGGCGCGTATCCGTGCGGCCAACCTCGCAGCAGTCGACGCCCGTGGTGCACTCGAAGTCTCGCGGGTTCAGCCGTTCGACGCCGGATGCGCTGGCTGAGCCAAGTACAAGCGAGAAGGCAACGAACAACCATGCATTCACGGAAAGAAGGGTGACTCGTCCTACCATCGCAGGCTCCTGCCGGCTCGAGATCCCCCGCCATCGCCACACCCTCGTGATTATTCGCATCATACACGACGTATCCAGACGGCACGTCTGAGGCGTCGCGTTACCCAACCGTTGTCCAGCCGCACCTCCCGCCACACGTGCTCTCCGTGTCGAGAGCCTCCGTCGAGCGGGCATTCGCGGAGCCGTCGCATCGACGGTTCGTGTTCGCTCGAGTGCCCCGATGAACTCACTCCTCGGCCCGATCGTAGGTGCGGGTGTAGCCCGGGAAACGGCCGCGTCGCCCATGCGGGCAGGCATCGTCGATCAGGACGAGTTGGTAGCGCTCGGGCCCAAGCATGCGCACGTG
>PXAU01000134.1 GCA_003567075.1 Trueperaceae bacterium | reverse complement strand
TCGCTCCGCCGCGTGCCAGTGCGCAATCCGTCGCCAACGCCGTCTGGCTCATCCCGATCGAGGGCGAGATCTCCAGCGCCACCGCCCAGTTCGTGCGCGCCCGCATCGACCGCGCCAACCGTGAGCAGCCGCTCGCGCTCCTGTTCGTCATCGACACGCCCGGCGGCGCGGTGCCGGCCATGCAGCGCATCGTCGACGACATCCTCAACCGGGTCGAGGTGCCGACCATGGCGGTCGTGCGCAACGCCTTCTCGGCGGGCGCGCTGATCGCGATGGCGGCCGAACAGTTGGCCATGCTGCCGGGCTCCGCCATCGGCGCAGCGTTGCCGATCCAGGTCACGCCGACGGGCATCGCGCCGGTCGACGAGAAGTTCACCTCGGCCTTCCGCGGCGAGTTCCGGTCGGTCGCGGAGGCGCGCGGCCGCGATCCCCGCATCGCCGAGGCGATGGTGGACGAACGCATCGAGATCCCCGGGCTCTCCACCGGCAACGAGTTGCTCACGTTGACCGCGTCTCAGGCCGTCGAGTTCGACATCGCCGACACCGAGGCGCGCTCGATCGGCGACGCCCTGGAGCTGTTCGGCTACGGCGGCGCCCGCATCGAGCGGTTGGAGCCGAACCTGACCGAGCGCTTGGGCGGCTTCCTGGCGATGCCGATCGTGGCGGGCCTGCTCTTGGTGCTGGGCATCGGCGGTCTGGTCATCGAGTTCTTCACGCCCGGCTTCGGGATCCCCGGCGCCATCGGCGTCCTGGCCCTCGCGCTCCTCGCCTTGACCGCGGTTGTCGCAACCCCCGCTGGCGCGTGGGACGTGCTGCTGATCCTGGTTGGCGTGATCCTCCTGGCCGTGGAGGCGCTGATCATCCCTGGCTTCGGCGTCGCGGGCGTGCTCGGCATCGGGGTCCTGGCGTTCGCGGTCTTCCGTATCTTCCAGGAGAGCTGGGTCTTCGTGCTTGGATACAGCGGTGTCTTCGGCGGGGTGCTGCTGGCGGTGCTGCTGTGGTTCTTGCCCAACAGCCGCTTCGCCGCACGCCTGCGCCTGCACACCCGTATCGGGCGCTCGAGCCACGACGAGGAGAGCGTGGAACCCGGCCGCTACCGCGAGCGCGCCGACTTGGTGGGCGAACTCGGCCTCGCGCTCACCGACCTGCGCCCCGCCGGCACGGCGCGCTTCGGCGACGACCGGGTCGACGTCGTCACCCAGGGCGACTTCATCCCCAACGGGACCACCATCAAGGTCTTGCACGTCGAAGGCAACCGTGTCACCGTGCGAGAAGCCAGTGCCGAGGCCAGGGCGTCCGACGACGCCGCCAGGGCCACCATCTGACACCTCAGTTCGCATAAGGAGCGCATCACCACATGGACATCGGAATCCTGCTGATCGCCGGCGCGGTCGTCCTCTTCTTCCTCATCCTGTTCACGGTCGTGCCCGTGGGCCTGTGGGTCTCGGCCGTCGCGGCCGGCGTGAAGGTGTCGCTGGTCAGCCTGGTCGCGATGCGGCTGCGGCGCGTGCCGCCCCACCGCATCATCCTGCCGCTCATCAAGGCCGACAAGGCCGGACTCGACGTGGAGCAGAACCAGCTCGAGGCGCACTACCTCGCCGGTGGCAACGTCGACCGCGTCGTCGACGCCCTGATCGCGGCCGACAAGGCTCGTATCGCCCTGCCGTTCGACCGCGCCGCTGCCATCGATCTTGCCGGCCGTGACGTGCTCGACGCGGTGAAGGTGTCGGTCAACCCGCGCGTGATCCAGACGCCGAACGTCTCGGCCGTCGCCAAGGACGGCATCGAGCTGATCAGCACCGCGCGCGTCACCGTACGCGCGAACCTCGAACGCCTGGTCGGCGGCGCCGGCGAGGAGACGATCATCGCGCGTGTCGGCGAAGGCATCGTCTCGTCGATCGGCTCGACCGACACCCACAAGCGCGTGCTCGAGAACCCCGACGTCATCTCCAAGACGGTGTTGTCGAAGGGCCTCGACGCCGGCACGGCCTTCGAGATCCTGTCCATCGACATCGCCGACGTCAACGTCGGCCGCAACATCGGGGCCGAACTGCAGACCGATCAGGCCGAGGCCGACAAGCGCGTCGCGCAGGCCAAGGCGGAGGAACGCCGCGCGATGGCCGTCGCGGCCGAGCAGGAGAACCGAGCGCACGTCGAAGCGATGCGGGCGAAGGTGGTCGAGGCCGAGGCCCAGATTCCGCTGGCCATCGCCGACGCCTTCAAGGCCGGCAACCTCGGGGTGATGGACTACTACAACCTGCGCAACATCCAGTCCGACACCGACATGCGCAAGAACATCGCCAAGGCCAGCGACTCCGAGGAGTAGTGATCGCAGCTTGAGCTTCGACGACCTGTTCGCCCTCCTGCTGTTCATCGTGTTCATCGGGTTGCCCCTGCTGAACCGGTTGCAGCAGCGCGGTCGTGGGGGCGCGCCCCCGGGTGCGCCCCAGCCCGGCCGCCAGCGCCCGTCGGCGGCGACGCAGCCGCGCGCGCCGCAGGCCGGCCGGGCCGGCGGCCCGGCGGCGGCGGGCGAGCGCGAGACGCGTGCGCGCGAGGAGCGTGCCGGCGCTGAGCGTGCCGCGCCCTCGGCACAGACCGCGACCGACACGGGGCGTCAGCGACGCCAAGGTGATCCGTTCGCAGAACTGGCCGAGCGGCTCGAGGAGGCGCGCAGGCGCGTGCGCGAGGCCAGCGGTGCTGGTGGGGCCGGCGCGAGCGCGAGCCAGGACAGCAGCCAGCGCGCGGGCCAGGCTCGTGCCCAGGCCTCGAGCCAGTCGGCCAGCCCTCCTGCGCAACGCACGATCGCCACGCCGGCACCCCCCAGCAAACCCATCCCGGATGCCCGCGCCGACCAACCTCGACGCCCACGAGCGGCGCGCGACCCCTTCCCGAAGGCGAGCGAGCGGCCGCCCGCCCCGTGGAACCGAGGCACGTCGGCGCGGCGCGCCTCCCTATCTGACGACGCGCCGGCGCTCGAAGTGGAGCGTCCGTCCCGGACCAGGTTGTCGAGCGGATCGGAGCGGCGCGCGCGTGAGGTCGCGCGGTTGCGCGCCGACGACCTGGTCACCGTGGATCCCAGCTCGTTCCGGAAGGGGATGCTGTGGCACCTGGTGTTGAGCGATCCGGTGGCGTACCGGAACCGGAGGAAGCCATCGCCACCAGCGTCACGCTGAAGCTGCGGAGCCCCAGCGAGGCGCTCCGGCTGTTCGGACGCAACGACGAGCATCTGCGCGCCTTGCGCGGTCGTCTGGCCGCGAAGGTCGTCGCGCGCGGCGACGAGGTGCGCCTGAGCGGCTCGCCTGAGGCGGTGGCCGAGGCCGAGCGGACCTTCCGCTCGCTGCTGGCCACGGTCCGCGCCGGCGGCGAGGTGCATGGCACCGAGATCGCGCACGCCGACCTCGGGCGGTTCGAGCAACCCGAGCCCGAGGAGCGCGACGGTCCCAGCCTCGGCCTGCCGGGGCGTACGCGCCCCAAGACGGTCAACCAGCGTCACTACGTCAACGCCATCCGTGAGCACCCGATCACCTTCGGCATCGGACCCGCCGGGACCGGCAAGACCTACCTGGCGGTGGCCATGTCGGTCCAGGCGCTCACCTCGCGGCAGGTGAAGCGCGTCATCCTGACGCGCCCTGCGGTCGAGGCCGGCGAGCACCTCGGCTTCCTGCCGGGCGACCTCCAGGCCAAGATCGACCCCTACCTACGCCCGCTCTACGACGCCCTCTACGACATGATGCCGCCCGATCGCGTCGATCAGTTGCTCGAGACCCGGACCATCGAGGTGGCACCGCTGGCGTTCATGCGCGGGCGCACGCTGAACGACGCCTTCATCATCCTGGACGAGGCCCAGAACACCACGCCCGAGCAGATGAAGATGTTCCTGACCCGCATGGGCTTCAACAGCCGCGTGGTCGTCACCGGCGACCGCACCCAGGTGGACCTTCCCGGCAACGTCGAGAGCGGCTTGCACGTGGCCGAGCGGATCCTGGCCGGCATCGAGGGTCTCACCTTCGTCAACTTCGACGACGCCGACGTGGTTCGGCACCCGCTGGTCGCGCGCATCATCCGCGCGTACGAGCGTGATGGCTGACACCAGCCGCCGCCGTCGCATGCCGCTGCGTCGTGTCCTGCCTTGGGCGTTGGTCGTGGCGACGTTGGCGGGACTGGTGTACTCGGTGTACGCCGAGCGGCGTACGGCGCTGCTCGCCATCGGCGATCCCAGCCCCCAGTCGTACGTGACGCCGGTCGATCTCCTGGTGCCCGACCGCATCGCCACCGAACGCGAGCGGCAAGCCGCCCGGGAGCAGGTGCCCACCATCTACACGATGGACCCGACACTGCAGCAGGTCGTGCTGGGTTCGTTGGCGGGGATCGGGCTACCCGACGCCAGCTTCGACGTTCTGGCGCGCCGCTACGGCAGCCCCTCGGGTGTGCGCGAGCAGGAGCTCGCCGGCCTGATCGACGAGGCGGTCGCGGCGGCGCCCGCGGACAGGCAACGCGAGGTGCGCGTCCTGCTCGAGCGGCGGCTGGTCGCCACCGCCGTACCCAACGAACGGCTGACCGAGGCGGCGCGTGCCGGCGCGGCGGCGGCCGTGCCGCTGCGCACCCAGGCGCTGGAGGCGGGCCAGGTCGTGCTGCGCGAGGGCGAGACGATCACCGACGAGCACCTCCGCACCCTGGAAGCCGCTGGGCTCTACTCACCGCAGGTCGACGCGTTGAGCCGGGCAGTGCTGGTCGTGTTCGGCAGCCTGCTGCTGGGGCTGCTGCTGCCCCTCCCCGCCATGTACGCCAGCGAACGGCTGGCGGTGCGCCTCTCGTCGCGCCAAATCGCGTTCCTGATCGGCCTCACGCTGGCGCTGCTGGCGCTCCAGCGCTTCGCGCTGATGCTCTCGCCGAGCTTCGTGTTCGTGTTGGCGCTCCCGCTGGTGGTGGCGGTGCTCGTGGACGAGGCCAGCGCGGTCCTATGGGGCGTCTGGATGGCCGTAGCCACAGCCGTCTTGGTGCCTGGAACGCCGGTGGTGACGCTGCTGGCAGCGGCGACGGGGTCGCTGGCCGCGGTGCTCGGCGTGCGCTACGTGACCAACCGCAGCGGGGTGTTCCTGGCGGGCGTGCTCGGCGGCACTGCCGGAGGCACGGCGCTCACCGTGATGGTGCTCGTCGGCGGCGGCCTGTCACCGATCGGCACGGCGACCGCCTTCGCGTTGTTCGTCGCCGGGGGCGTGCTCGCGGGCGTGGTGGCTCTCGGCCTGCTGCCGCTTGCCGAGAGCGTGTTCGGCTTCCTGACCGACTTCCGACTCCTGGAGCTGTCCAGTCCCAGCCACCCGCTGCTGCAGCGCCTGCTGCTCGAGGCGCCTGGCTCGTACCAGCACTCGCAGATCATCGCCAACTTGGTCGAGCAGGCCGTGGCCGCCATCGGCGGCAACGCCTTGATGGCGCGCGTCGGCTCGCTCTACCACGACGTTGGCAAGCTGCGGCGGCCGCACTTCTTCGTGGAGAACCAGTTCAGCGGTGACAACCCGCACGACAGCATCAGCCCGCCCCTCTCCTACCTCATCATCACCAGCCACGTCCGTGACGGCATCGACCTGCTGCGCGAGTACAAGCTGCCGCGCGAGCTCGATCCGTACGTGCTCGAGCACCACGGCACGACGGTGCTGGCCTACTTCTACAAGCGCGCGCTCGAGGACACGGGCAGCCTGAGCGAACTCAACTTCCGCTATCCGGGACCCCGCCCGCGCTCGAAGGAGACGGCCGTGCTGCTGCTCGCGGATGCCGTCGAGTCGGCCTCGCGGACCCTCACCGACCCCACCCAGGGGAGTATCCGCGCCCTCATCGACCGACTGGTCGAGCAGCGGCTGCAGGACGAGCAGTTGTCCCAGAGCCCGCTCAACCTCCACGACCTGGAGGTGATCACCACCACCTTCGAGCGCATGTTGACGGCCGTGCTGCACCGCCGCATCAGCTACCCGAGCGCCGAGGAGATCAAGGGGTTGCGTCGTGAGAGTCGAGATCCTCGACGAGACCGGCCGCTTCCGGCGGCATGAGGTGCTGGCACGGGCGCTGGCGAGGTTGGGTGACGAGCTCGGCGCCGCGGAGCGCGAGATGACGCTGGTACTCGTCGATGACGCTGCCATGGCCGAGCTGCACGAGCGCCACCTGGGCGAACCAGGCCCCACCGACGTGCTCTCCTTCCCCCTGCACGAGCCCGACGACACCGGCATGCCGCAGGTGCAGGCACTGGGCGACGTGATCGTGAGCCTCGACACCGCGGCGGTCCAGGCGCACCGCCATGGGCATGCCCCATGGCGCGAGGTGGCCATCCTCGCCGCCCACGGCCTGGTGCACCTGCTCGGCTTCGACCACGTCGACGAGGCGGGCTGGCGACCGTTCGAGACGGCGCAGGCGCGCGTGCTCGCACTGCTCGAGGCGCCCCCGGCGCCCGACGAGGCTCGCCGGGTGGCCGGCACGTGAACCGCGCCACGCGACGGCCCTCGCCGCGCGGCTTCCTCGCGGCCCTCCGGAGCGCCGGACGCGGGCTTCACGAGGCTTTTCGGAGCGAACCCAACCTGCGCATCCAGGGCGTCATCGGGGCCGCAGCCGTAGCCGTGTCGCTGTGGCTAGGCACCGGCACCGCCGTGGTGCTCCTGTGCTGCGGTCTGGTCATCGCCAGCGAACTGCTGAACGCGGCGTTCGAACGCCTGGCGGACGCCCTGCACCCAGCCCCGCACCCGCTGGTGGGGGCGGCCAAGGACGCGGCCGCCGGCGCCGTGCTGGTGAGTGCCGTGGCCGCCGCGCTGGTCGGCTTGGTGAGCCTGGGGCCGGCGCTCCTCCAGCGCCTGGCCGGGTGGCTGTCGTGAACCGAGACGCGCCGCCCGCCGCCCTCGTCGCGGCCGCCACCCGCGCGTGGCAGCAGGCCTACGCCCCCTACTCAGGGTTCCGCGTCGGCGCGGCGCTGCTGGCGGACGACGGGCGCATCTACGCGGGCGCGAACGTCGAGAACGCCTCGTACGGGTTGTCGCGCTGCGCCGAGCAATCGGCCGTTCAGGCCATGGCCAGCGCCGGCGCGCGCGGCTTCGAGTCGCTCGTCGTCGTCACCGACACCGATCCCCCCGCAAGCCCCTGCGGCGCCTGCCGGCAGGTGCTGCACGAGTTCGCACCGCAGGCGGAGGTGTGGCTCGTGCGACTCGGCGGCGAGGCGCAGCTGCGCACGAGCGTCGACGCGCTCCTGCCGGGGGCCTTCGACCTGCACGACAGCCACACCGCAGACGCCCGCAGCGGCCCCGACGAACCGGGCTGAGAGCACGACCAGCACGCGCCTCAGTGTTCTCACTGCCTCCGGTGTAGACTCCGGCGATGCAACGTACCCCGATCCTCGCCGCCGCCACAGCGCTGCTGACGCTGCTCTTGCTCGTGCCCAGCGCCTTCGCCCAGGCGGTACCGACCCGCGTGGTGGTGCTGCCCTTCGACGCCAGTCGCTCGTTGGGCGCGCTCGGGCTCGTGAGCGCCGCCGCCGTCCAGCGGGCCTTCAACCAGGTCGAGGGCCTCTACGCGCCACCGGTCGGCGACGCGCTGCTCGTGCTCCAACGCGCCGACCAGGCCGGCGTCGACGGCATCGCCGCCATCGAGCGCCTGTTCCAGGCCGATGCGATCGTGCTGGCGCGCATCAGCGGGCAAAGCCAGCTCAGCGTCGATCTGGTCGTGGTCGTGGACGGCGAGGACCGCGAGTCGAACGTGACCGGTTCACTCGGCGAGCTGGCACGGCTGTGGCGGCAGCTCGCCGAGACCAGTCTGCAGAGCGCCGGCATCGCCCTGGCACCGGCCGACCTGGCACAGCTGCGCGGTGCCCTCGAGCGCGCCCCCTCGGTGCCGACCCTCGGGCCGCTCGGCGTGGCCGCGTCGCGCTTGCCCGGGGCCCGCTTGGACGACCTCGAGACCGCGCTCGAGCTCGACGGCGACAGCGCCTGGTTGCTCGCCGAGACCGGCCGCGTGGCCGTTCTCGAGGGGCACGCCGAGCGGGCCGAGAGGCTCGTGCGCGAGGCGGCTGCGGCTGCGCCCGACATCGCCGACGTGCGCGTCCTCGAGGGCATCGTGCTGGCCACCGTGGGTGACGACGCGGCGGCTACGACCGCCTTCGAGAGCGCGCTCGCGATCAACCCCGCACATGCGCTGGCGTTGGCCGGCCTGGCCGACACGCGCCAAGACCCCGACGAACGTCAGGTGCTGCTCGAGCGCGCGGTGGCGGCCGCGCCGCGCTTGGTGGACGCCCACCTGTCGCTCGCTGCCCTGCAGACCGCCCCCCAGCGCCGCCTGCAGGCGCTGCGCAGGGCGGCCGAACGGGTGCCCGATTCGCTCGCCATCCAACGCGCGCTGCAGGAAACCGTGCTGGCGGCAGGCGACCCGCGCGGCGCCCTGGCGCTGCTGCAACAGGCCGTCGCCGACCCGATCGGCCGGTCGGCAGCCGTGTACGCGCTGGCGGCACAGCTCCCGGACGTGGTCGGGAGCGAAGCCTTGGCGTTCGTGCGCGACGGCCGCGCGGCCTTCCCGGAGAACGTCAGCCTGGCCATCGCGGAGGCTGACCTGTTGGTCGCCTCGGGCGACCTGGAGGCCGCCGAGGCGGCGCTGCGCGCGGTCGTGGCCATGGAGCCCGACGCGGTCGTGGCGATCGACGCGCTGGCCACGGTGCTGGGCCGCGCCGGCCGCCTGGACGAAGCCGAGACGCTCCTCACCGAGGCGCTCGGACCGAGTGACGCGCTCGAGCGCCGCATCATCGAGATGCAGTTGAGCTCGGGCCGCGCCCGGACCGCCCTCGCGCGCCTCGAGCCGCTCATCGAAGCGGGCGAGAGCGACCCGCTGCTGCGCACCTACTACGGCATCGCCCTGGGGCGCGTCGGTCGCGTCGCCGAGGCGCAGACCGTGCTCGAAGCGGTGCGCGCCGAGGCGCCCGACGTGACGCTCGCCGCGCGCGCGCTCAACGTCCTGGAGCAGCAGCGGCGCATCGTCGGCGACGACGACGCGTTGGCGCTCGAAGGCGACGCCGCGGTCGCGTTCGAGCAGGGGCTCTCGGCGCTGGAGTCCGGTGACTGGGTCACGGCCGCCGACGGCTTCGCCCGCGCGCGTACGCACGGCGACGCGGGGCTGCTGGCCTTCTACCAGGCGTACGCGCTGCAGCGTTCGGGTGACCAGCGAGCCGCCATCGCGGCCTACGGCGACGCGCGCGACCTGCTGGGCGACAACGACGTGCTGTTGTCGAACCTCGGTTTCGCCCACCTGCAGCTGGGCCGCTTCGACCTGGCGCTCGACGCGCTGCAGGCGGCGGTCGCGAGCAACCCCGAGAACCCGCAGGCGCACTTCAACCTCGGCATGGCGCAACTCGGCGTGGCGCGCTTCGTCGAGGCGGCCGCCTCGTTCGAGCGCACCGTGGCGCTGGCGCCGGAACTGGCAGCCAGCGTCGAACCGTTCCTGGCCGAGGCGCGTCGTCGTAGCCAACGGTGATCCCGGCCCCCTCGCGCCGTGGCGGTCAGGGGGTGCGGTAGCATGACGGCCATGCCCATCCGCTCCGCCGTCACGGCGTTGCCGGCGTACCACTTCCGCCACCACGATCAACCGGTCAAGCTCGACCAGAACGAGAGCCCCTGGGACCTGCCCGAGGCCTTGCGAGAACGGTCGCTCGAGCGTCTGGCCGAGCTGCCGTCGCACCGCTACCCGGAGCTGCATGCCGAGCGCCTGCGCGAGCGCATCGCCAGCTTCGAGGACTGGCCCGAAGCGGGCGTGGTCGTGGCGCCGGGCTCGAACGTGCTCATCCAGGCTGCCGCCATCGCCGCTGGCCTCGGCCGACGCGTGCTCAGCGTGACACCCTCGTTCTCGCTCTACGCGCTGCAGGCCCAGCTGGTGGGTGCCGACCTGCGGCTGGTGCCGCTCGATCCCGGCTTCGAGCTGCCGCGTGCGGCCCTCCTAGGCGAGCTGGCGCACGGTGAGGGCGTGCACTTCCTGGCCGCCCCCATGGCACCCACCGGCAACGCGGTCGAGGCGGCCGAGGTCGAGGCCCTGGTACGGGCCGGCGAACGCCGCTGGCTCACCGTGGTCGACGAGGCCTACGGCGCCTTCGCCGGCAGCGACCACGCGGCGGTCGTGCGCGAGCACGACACGGTGGTGTCGTTGCGCACCTTCTCCAAAGCCTTCGGCCTGGCCGGCGTGCGCCTCGGCTACGCGCTGGCCGACGAGGCCCTGGCGGAACAGCTGCAGAAGGTGGTGCTCCCCTTCGCGGTGTCGTCGTTGCAGGCGGCGGTGCTCGAGACCGTGCTCGAAGCACCGGCCTACGTCGCCGAGCGCGTGGCGACGTTGCGCGCCGAGCGCGATCGCCTCGCGGCGTTGCTGCGTGCACGCCCAGCGCTCACCATCTTCCCCTCGGTGACGAACTTCCTGCTGCTGCGCGTGGCGGACGCAGAGGCCACCTTCGCGGGCCTGGCGGCGCGCGGGGTGCTCGTGCGCCGCCAGGACCACCTGCCGGGACTGGAGGGGTGCTTGCGCGTCAGCGTCGGTACCCGCGCCGAGAACGACGCCTTCGTGGCAGCCTTGGACGAGGCGCTCGCTGACGCCGCGAGCCCGGAAGGAGCGCACCATGCCAACGTCTGAGGCCCGCCGCGCCGAGGTCCACCGCGTCACCAAGGAGACCGACATCCGCATCGTGCTCGACGTGGACGGGCAGGGCGGCGCGATCCGCTGCGACCACGGCTTCGTGGCGCACCTGCTGGAGCAGCTGCTGCGGCACGGTCGCATGGGGTTGGAGGTAGAGGCCAGCGGCGACCTCCACGTCGACGTGCACCACCTGGCCGAGGACGTCGGCATCACCCTGGGCCAGGCGCTGCAAGCGGCGGTTGGCGACGCCCATGGGATCGAGCGTTACGCCGACGCGATCGTGCCGATGGACGAGACGCTCGTTCAGGTGGTGCTCGACCTGTCCGGGCGTCCCTTCCTGGCGTTCGAGCCCGCCGGCGTGCCCGGCAGCGCCAACGGCTTCTCCGCGTACCACCTGCGGGAGCTGTTGCGCGGCTTCGTGAACCATGCCCGCGTCAGCCTCCACGTCCGCATCCTCGCGCCCGGCGAGGCACACCACGTCTGCGAAGCGGCCGTCAAGGCCCTGGCGCGAGCGCTGCGCAGCGCGACGCGCACCACCCACGACGAACTCCCCTCGACCAAGGGGACGCTGCTCGCACCGTGAACGTGGTCCTGATCGACTACGGTGCCGGGAACCTGCACAGCGTCGAGAAGGCGCTGCTGGCGGCGGGCGTACCCGTGCGCCGCAGTGCCGACCCCGAGGAGGCGCGCGAGGCACGAGCGCTGGTCCTACCCGGGCAGGGCCATTTCGGGCAGGTCATGCGTTCCTTCGAGCGCTCCGGTTTCGCGCCGGTCGTGGCCGACCACCTGGCCTCCGACGCCCCCTTCCTGGGCATCTGCGTGGGCCTGCAACTGCTCACGCGAGGCTCCGAGGAGGCGCCGGGCGTGCCCGGCCTCGGCGTCCTCGACGCCGAGGTGCGACGCTTCCCGGCGGGCGCCGCGAGCGTGCCGCAGATGGGCTGGAACCAGCTGTGGCCGCTCGGCGCACCGGCGCTGCTGCGCGGCGTGCCCGCGGGCGCCTTCGTGTACTTCGCCAACTCCTACTACGTGACCTTCCCTGCCGGTGCCGTGCCGGAGGGCGCCGAGACGATCTACGGCGCCACACGCTTCCTGAGCGCCGTCTCGCTCGGGCGCCTGCACGCCACCCAGTTCCACCCCGAGAAGAGCCAGGCGGTCGGCTTGCAGGTGCTGCGCAACTTCGGCGACGTCGTGCGTGGCGACGCCCCATGAACACGGTCGTCATCGACGCCGCGCCCCAGGCGATCGCCGGCGACGCCGCGCGTCCGGGGCGGCGGGCGCTGGCCTGGCGGCGCGGCCTGACCGGCAGTCTGGGCGTGGCCCTGACCCTGTTCGCGCTGCTGACGTTCGCCAAGGCGCAGGACGAGGCCGTCGGCTGGGCGGTCCAGACCGTGGCGCTGCGCGACCTGCGTGAGGCCGAGCGCTCGGCCGCAACGCTGCGCTTCGCCGGCTTCCCGGCCTTCACCGAGTTCACCATGGCCGACGGGCTGCAGTTCGTGCGGGTCCGGGTCGGCTGCTGGACCTCACGTGATGCGGCCGTCGGCATCGCGGCGCTCCTCCTCGAGGGCCACGCGCGCGAGGCCGTGGTGGTGCCGCACGACCCCGCATCCGAGCGGGCCTGCGTCCACGTCGACGTCGGCTTCCTGACCCCGGCCTCGTGGACGGCGCTGCACGACGTGGGCCACAAACCGACCTTCAGGGTCGAGTTGGCCGGCCACGTCGGCCACCTGCGCCACGACGGCGTGCGCTGGCAGGTGCTGCAGGGCGACGGCGAACCCGAGCCGCTGGCGACGTCGGCGCTGAGCTGGCGCTACCGCAGCGGTGCGATCGCCGGCGGACCCGTGGTCTTCGACGAGAGCGACGGCGTGCCCGTGGTGCTCTGTCCAGGGAGGCTGATCGGCCAGGTCGCCGACGTGGTGATCGTCGTCTGGGAGGACGCCGTCGTGGCATGCCGCCCACCGGCCGGCACCGCACCGTGAGCCGTCGCGGACGGGCCGCCGGGCTGCGGACCTGGCGCTACTGGTTGACGCCGGGGATGGGCGTCAAGCGCCACGTGGCGCTGGCAGTGGCAGGTGGTCTCGTGTTCGCCCTGGGAGCCGCCGCCGGGGTGGTGTGGCTCCTGGGCGAGGCGCGGCAGACGGTTGCCGAGCCGATCGAGGACGTGCTCGCGGCGCCATCCTGGTCGCTCCTGGGGGGTTGGTTGGCGTTGGCGTTGGTGCTGCTGGGCGTCTGGGTGGTCAGCTACGCGGTGAAGCGACTGAACCGCTCGCTGCTGTCGCACTGGCTGTCGGAGCCGAGCGCCGCCGGGGCCCTGCTGCACGAGCGACTGCGATGCGCGCGCGGCCCCCGGATCGTGGCCTTGGGTGGCGGGACCGGGCTCTCGCGTCTCCTGCGCGGCCTGCGCCGGTCGACCTCGAACCTGACCGCGGTCGTTGCCGTGAGCGACGACGGCGGCTCCTCCGGCCGGCTGCGCGCGGCGTTCGGGATGCCCGCACCCGGTGACCTGGTCGATTGCCTGGCCGCCCTGTCGAGCGACGAAGCGGCGCTCGGGCGGCTCCTCGGGTACCGCTTCTCGCGCGGCGACGAGCTGCGCGGGCACACCTTCGGCAACCTCTTCCTGACCACCCTGACCGAAGTCGAGCAGGACTTCGGCGACGCGTTGCGGACCGCCAACCGCATGCTCGACCTGTGGGGCGCGGTCTACCCCGTGACCGCCCATCCGGTCGAGCTGTCGGTGCGCAAGCGCGACGGGCGCGAGTTGGTCGGCGAACGCCGCGCGCACGAAGGCGGCGGCGCCATCACCACGGTGCGGCTGCAGCCAGCCGAACCCGAGGCGCTGCCCGAGGTGCTCGAGGCGCTCGAGGCCGCCGACCTGGTGGTGCTCGGGCCGGGAAGCCTCTTCACCTCGACGGTGCCGCCGCTGCTCGTGCCCGCGGTGCGGGCGGCACTGCTGCAGACCAGGGCACCGCTGACCTACGTGTGCAACATCATGACGGAAGACGGCGAGACGACCGGTTTGGACGCTTGGGAGCACGTCGCGGCCCTCCATGAGCACCTCGGCCGCTACCCCGACGTGGTCATGGTCAACGACGAGCCGCTCGACGAGCGTCGGCTCGCCGCCTACGCCGATGAAGGCGCCAGCTTGGTGACGGTGGATCCAGCGCCCTTCACCGAGGCCGGCATCCGGCTGCTGCAGCGGCCCATGCTCGACGCCGGCGTCCACGCGCAGCACGACCCCGAGCGCCTGGCGGCGGCGCTCGTCGAGCTGGCCACGGGGGCGGGTGGGCGCCGATGAGCGCGCGCGCCCGTCAGCGCGCAGGCACCTGGCTCCTCGCTGTCCTGGCGCTGCTCGCCGGCATCGGCCACGGCACCGCCTCGGCGCAGCTCGACGCCGCAGGCGATGGGAGCCTGCGGCCGCCGACCGCACCGCGCTACTCGGATCCGGCCTGGTACGACCTGCTGGACGTGCGCTTGCTCGAAGGTGACCCGATCCGCATCAGCGTCACGCTGGCGGCGGTCGACGGCAGCGGTGGACTACCGATCGGCATCACCCAGCCCATCATCGAGGTGTACCTCGACACGGAGCCGGGCGGCGCCGAGGCGCTGCTACCGGGATCGGGGCTGTCGATGCCGCTGGGCGAGGGCTGGCAACTCGCCTTCCGCATCACCGGTGACGGCGCTTGGGGCTGGCAGGCCGACCCGCAGGGCGGCGTCGATCTGGCAGCGCCGGTACCGATCGAGGTGGTCGTGGACGGCCGCGACCTGACCCTGTTGACACCCTTCCGACGGCCACAGGAGCCGCCCCGCGTGTACGCGATCAGCGGCGTCTACGATCCCTTCCGACCCGACGGTTGGCGGCCCTTGACGCGCGACGCATCGGCCTGGGCCTTCTCCTCACCCAGCCAGGTGGTGCCGGTCGTGGACGTGTTCCCGTCGGACCTGGAGCAGCGCGCCGCGGCGCTCGCGCGCGGTGAGCTGCCACGGCAGGTCACGCGCGGCCCAGGGGACCTGGGCACGTGGTCGTGGATCGTGCTGATGGTCACCGGGTTCGTCGTTGCGCTCGCCGGCGTGGTGCTACGCGTTCGTTCGCTGCCGTCGCGCCATCGGCCGGCAACGGCCGTCGCGAGCGAGACACCAGCGGAGACCGATGTCGCGACGCCCGAGACGGAAGCCGCCGACACGCAACCAGCGGCCGCCGGCCCCGAGCTGATCGCTGACGTCGATCTGCCGCCTGCCCTGGTGGCGTCTGAGCAGTCGGGCATCCAGCCCGAGGCCGCGGACGCGGGCGACGAGACCACGGACGATGTCGCGGATGAGGCCGCCCACGAGGCCGCGGACGACGCCGCGGCGCTCGATCAGGGTGACGAGGACGCGCCCGCGCCCGCAGACGGCACGGAGAGCGAGGCGCCCGACGAGGAGGCCACGCCGGATTCGAGCCAGACCTCGGCGCCGAGTGACGCGAGCCGGGGCGCCAAGCGCTCGTAGCCCCGGTCGATCACCTCGAGGCCGCTGACCCGCGAGCGGCCCTTCGCCGCCAGCGCAGCCACCACCAGCGCCCCGCCGGCGCGGATGTCGGCCGCGTGCACCGCGTCGCCGTGCAGCGGCTGCCCGCCACGGATGACGAGCGTGCGGTCGGTCAGCTCCAGCGACGCCCCCATGCGCTGCAGCTCGGGTACGTGCGTGAAGCGGTCGGGGTACACCCGGTCGCGCACCACGCTCACGCCTGGAAGCGTCGCGAGGTATGCCCCGAAGGGGGCTTGCAGGTCGGTAGGGACGCCGGGGTACTCCGTGGCCGTGACGTCGGTGGCGACCAGGTCGCCGGTGGCGTCGATCCGCACGCTGGTCGGCCCCTCGGGCACCACCCGCACCCCGGTCTCGGTCAGCGCGTCGAGCACCGCTTGGACGTGGGTCGGACGCAGGCCCTCGAGCAGCACGTTGCCGCGGGTCGCGGCGGTGGCCAGCATGAAGGTGCCCGCCTCGATGCGGTCGGGGATGGGCCGGAAGCTGGCGCCGTGCATGCGCGGTACGCCCCGCACCTGGATCACCGGGGTGCCGGCGCCCGCCACCTGGCCACCCATGGCGTTCAGCAGCGCCGCCAGGTCGGCGACCTCCGGCTCGAGCGCGGCGTTCTCGATGGTGACCTCGCCCGTGCCCAGCGCGCTGGCGAGGAGCACGTTCTGGGTGCCGCCAACGGTGGGCGCCTCGAACGTGACCGTGCCGCTCACGGCGCCGCGCCGCCGCACCCCGAAGGCGCCGCCGGCCTCCTCCACCTCGATGCCGAGCGCGCGGAAGGCGGCCAGATGACGGTCCACCGGGCGCGGCCCGAAAGCGCAGCCACCCGGCATGGAGATGCGGGCCTCCCCCGCTCTGGCCAGCAGCGCGCCCATCGCCACGAAGCTGGCGCGCATACGGTTGACGAGGGCGTACGGCGCGCTGGTGCGCTTCACCTCGCGCGCGTGCAGGTGGAGGTCGCGCCCGTCCCAACGCACCTGGGCTCCCAAGTGCTCGAGCAGTTCGAGTTCCACCAGCACGTCGGCCAGCCGCGGCACGTCGCGCAGGAGCAGCGGTTCGTCGCTGAGCAAGCTGGCGAGGATCAGGTACAGGGCCGAGTTCTTCGCGGTGTGGATCGTCTGGGCACCGTGCAGCGGCCGGGCGCCCTCGATGACCATCGTCTGTCGCGATCGTTCCATCGCGTTCCCTTCCGCACCACCATGCGGTGTTTACACATGATGCTCATCCGTAGTCTATGGAGTACCGTACGTGATGTCAACACGACCCGCTTGGTGGGGGTGTGTATCATGCTACGATATGCCCGCAGCAGGAGGAACAGCGTGCCGAAACGCGACAAGAGCAAGCGTCTGCAGGTGGTCATCAGCGAGGAACAGGACTCCCTGATCACCAAGACCGCCTACCAGCTGTCGAACCCCGAACGGCTGGTGTCGAAGTCCGAAGTGGTCCGGCTGGGCATCGCCATGCTGAACCGCGCCGTCGAAACGGGCGAGGTCGACCCGGAGTTGCTGAAGTCGCTCGACGACGGCTGACGTCGTGTTCCAGCCCGGCGAGGTCATCGACGACCGCTACGACGTCCTGGGCCCGTTGGGCCAAGGTGGCATGGCGCACGTGTTCCGAGCCCAGGATCGGCGCCTCGAGCGCACCGTCGCGCTGAAGGTGCTGCGGCCCCACTTGACCGAGACCGATGCCGAGCGCTTCCGCCGCGAGATCCGTGCGCTCGCGCGCTTCAACCACCCCGGCATCGTCGCCATCTACGACCTCGGCCAAGGCGAGCACGTCTACTTCGCCATGGAGCTGGTCGAGGGCGGCCCCATCACCGACTTGGGGCCGCTCGACGGTGACCCCGAGAGCGTCGAGGCCTTGCTCGGCGCGGCCACGACCGTCGCGGACGCGCTCGACTACGTGCATCGGCTGGGGATGGTGCACCGCGACCTGACCCCGCGCAACATCCTGCTCACGCGCAGCGGACACCCCAAGGTGATGGACTTCGGCTTAGTCCAGCTGACCGAGACCTCGCGCGAGCTCACCCGCACGGGCTTCACCCTGGGAACGCCGCAGTACATGGCGCCAGAGCAAGCGACCGGCGGCGCGCCGCTCGGCTCGGCGGTCGACCTCTACGCCTTCGGCGCGGTGCTCTACCGCACCTTGACCGGCCGCGCGCCGTTCGACGCCGACAACGACCAGGCGGTCCTGTACCAACACGTCTACGGCAACGCCACACCGGTCGCCGAGCTGGTACCGGTGGCCCCACCACCGCTGGCGGCGCTGGTCGACGCGCTCTTGGCCAAGCGCCCGGAGGAGCGGCCGCCGTCGGCCGCGGCCGTCGCCGCCAGCCTCCGGGCCATCCGGGCTGCCTTCCTGGCCCGCGCCGG
This sequence comes from Trueperaceae bacterium, assembly GCA_003567075.1. GTDB lineage: Bacteria > Deinococcota > Deinococci > Deinococcales > Trueperaceae > CSSed10-48. The sequence goes on along the minus strand of PXAU01000134.1, from coordinate 22,170 downwards.
CGAGCTGCCGCGGGCCGGCCCGGGTCTGCGCGGCGCCTACTCAAGCGGGCCCGCCGGCACGCGGTCCCTGCGGTTGCGCTGGGAGCGGCAGCTCGACGAGGGACCCCAGTGGCCGGCCGGGCTGGGTGCCGCTGCCGGTTGGATCGCGGTCGCACAGCGCTCCGATCAACTGGCCCTGCTGCATCCGGCCGACGGCAGCGTCAGCAGCCGCTTCGCCCTCAGCGACGAGGTGGCCACCGCGCCCCTGTTCGCGCACGGTCAGCTGGTGGTGGCAAGCCGTGACGGGGTCGTGAGCGCGTTACGGTGGCCCCGCGGTGAGCGCGCCTGGAGCCGCGACGACGTCGATGCGGCCGGCCTGGCCCGCTACGGCAGCGACCTGCTGGTGACGTGCCGTGACGGCCGCTTGGAGCGCTGGGACGAGCACGGGGCCACGCGCTGGCGTTTCGAGGCGGGAAGCGGGCTGGTGAGCGCCGCGTGTCTTCACCGGGCCCTCGCCTTCGTCTTCGACGAGGGCGGCTGGCTGCACGCCATCGACGTCGACAAGGGCGTACGGCGCTTCAGGGTCGAGGTGGGTCCGAGCGTGGCGCCGCCGGTCGCGATCGACGGCGCGCTGCTGCTCTCGTCGCGCGCCGGTGAGCTGCACGCCTTCGACGTCGAGCACCACGACGTGCGTTGGACCTACGACGTCGAGGGGGCCCTGTGGGCGCCGCCGGCGGTGGCCGGACCCCACGTCTTCGTGGCCTCCTGGGGAGAGCGCCTGCACGCGCTGGCGCTCCGCAGCGGCGACGACGTGTGGGAGCGCCCGCTGCCCGCGGCGGTGACCGCGGCCCCGATCGTCGCGGCGGGCGTGGTCTACGTCGCGACCGAAGGGGGCGAGTTGCTCGCCTTCGACGCCTCGAGCGGACGGCCGACGGGACGGCATCCGGTGGCGCACGCCCCGATCCAGGCGAGCCCCTTGCCCCTGGGCGACGGTCTCGTGGTGGCGGCGGTCGACGGCACGGTGCACTGCTACGAGTGACGCGCGCGACCGCAGCGCTCGCCTCAGTCGCCGGCGGCGTGCGCGGCCGGCAGGTCGGCACCGCGCAGCCGCAGGAGGGCAGCGTCGGCCAGGTGCGCCGCGCTGGTGGCCCTGGCGTCGGCGTCCTCGCTCGTCGGCCGCGGCACCACCAACCAGGTGCTGGCCAGCGTACGCGTCCAGACCTCCAGCAAGCGGCGCGCGTGCGCACTACCCGTACGCGCTACGTGGCGCTCGATGAGCGCCCGCAGCAGCAGCGCCTCGGGCGCCTCGGTCCCGTGCAGCGGCCCCAGCGGGCGTAGCTCGACCATGCTCGGGTTGAGCCGTCCCGGGAACCGCTCCGACGGGTCCCAGACGTACGCCAAGCCGCCCGACATGCCGGCCCCGAAGTTGCGGCCCGTGACCCCGAGGACGGCCACCGCACCGCCGGTCATGTACTCGCAACCGTGGTCGCCACAGCCCTCCACCACCGCCAGCGCACCCGAGTTCCGCACGCCCAGCCGCTCGCCCGCCTGTCCGGCCGCGTACAGCGCGCCTCCGGTCGCGCCGTAGAGCACCGTGTTGCCGACGATCACGCTGCGCTCGCTGGCCGGCCCGCCGGGCGCCGGTCGGAGCACCAGCTCGCCGCCGGCCATGCTCTTGCCGACGTAGTCCTGCGCCTCGCCTACCAGCGTGAGCCGGGTTCCACCCACGGTGAAGGCGCCGAAGCTCTGCCCGGCCGCGCCGCGAAAGCGCAGGTCGATGGTGCCGGGCGGCAGCCCGGCATCGCCGTAGCGTCGCGCCAGCTCGCCCGCCACACGCGCGCCCAGCGAGCGGTCGCGGTTGCTGATGGCGTACCCGCGTTCGACCCGCTCGCCGCGCTCCAAGGCCGGCGCGGCGTCGCGCACGAGTTGCTCGTCGAGCGGCTCGCGTTCAGGGCGCTGGTTGCGCGCCAGGATGCGCCGGCGCGGCACGGTGCGACTCGGATCGGGATCGCGCACCAGCGCGCCGAGGGCGAGGCGCACCGCCTTCGGCAACGGCACGTCGCGCTGCCGCAACAGCTCGACCCGGCCGATGAGCTGGTCCAGCGTGGGCACGCCAAGGCGCGCGAGCAGCATCCGAACGTGCTGGGCAACGTAGGTCATGAAGCGGACCACGTGCTCCGGCTCGCCCGGGTACTTCGCGCGCAGGTCCAGGCGCTGCGTCGCGATCCCCACCGGGCAGGTGTTCAGGTGGCACTGGCGGATCATGGCGCAACCGCTGGCGACGAGCGCGGCGGTGCCGAAGCCGTAGGCGTCAGCACCCAGGAGCGCCGCCACCACCACGTCGCGACCGGTCTTGAGCCCGCCGTCGACCCGCACCAACACGCGCTCGCGCAGGCCGTTCTCGACCAGGACCCGCTGCGTCTCGGCCAGCCCGAGCTCCCACGGGATACCGGCGTGCTTCATGCTCGAGAGCGGCGACGCGCCGGTGCCACCGTCGTGTCCCGACACCTGGATCACGTCGGCGTAGCCCTTGGCCACGCCGGCGGCGATGGTCCCGACCCCGGCGGTGGCGACCAGCTTGACGCCCACCCGGGCCTCGGCGTTGACGCGCTTGAGGTCGTAGATCAGCTGGGCCAGGTCCTCGATCGAGTAGATGTCGTGGTGCGGTGGCGGCGAGATGAGGGTCACGCCGGGCACGCTGCGCCGGATGCGCGCGATCTCGTCGTCGACCTTGTGGCCCGGGATCTGGCCGCCTTCGCCCGGCTTCGAGCCCTGCGCCATCTTGATCTCGATCTCGCGCGCGGAGGCGAGGTAGGCCGCGGTGACGCCGAACCGGCCCGATGCCACCTGCTTGATGGCGCTGTTGGCGTGGTCCCCCGCCTGCGGGTACCAGCCGCCATGGCCGAGCTCGGGCATGGCACGTTCATAGGGACGGAAACGCCGCTCGTCCTCGCCCCCCTCGCCGGAGTTGCTGCTGCCGCCCAAGCGGTTCATCGCCACCGCCAGCGTCTCGTGGGTCTCGCGCGAGACCGCGCCATGGCTCATCGCCTGGGTCGAGAAGCGCGTGACGATGGCCTCGACGCTCTCCACCTCGTCGATCGGCAGCGGCGGTCCTGCGGGCACCGGCTCGAGCAGGTCGCGCAGCGCCGTCGGGGGCCGCTCGTCGACCAAGCGCGCGTACGCCTCGAAGGCCGCCTCGTCGCCGGTCCGTACGGCCTTGTGGAGCGCCTTGAACACGAGCGGGTTGAGGGCGTGGTACTCGCCGGCCTTGCGGTAGCGGTAGATGCCGCGGTCGATCAGCGCCGCGTGCTCGCCGTAGGCCTCGGCGTGCTGCCGGAGCACGTCGCTGGCGATGCCGACGAGGCCCAGGCCGCCGAGGTGGCTGGTGGTGCCCCCGAAGTAGCGCTCGACCAGGTCGCCATCGAGGCCGATCACCTCGAACACCTCGGCCCCCCGGTAGGACGAGATGGCCGAGATGCCCATCTTCGACATCACCTTGAGCACGCCCTTCTCGAGCGCGCGCAGGTAGTTCGGAACGGCCCGGGCCGGGTCGAACCCCGCGGGCGCGCGCTTGGCCTGGCGGGGCACGTCGCGGGCGCTGGCCAGCGCCAGGTAGGGATGCACCAGCGCCACCCCGAAGCCGATCAGGCAGGCCAGGTGGTGGTCCTCGCGCGGCTCGCCGGTGTCGCACACCAGCGCGGTGCGAGTGCGGAGGCCCGCGCGCAGCAGCCGCTGTTGGACGGCGGAGGCGGCCAACAGCATCGGGATCGGCGCGTGCTCGGGCCCCACCGCGCGGTCGGAGAGCACCAGCACACCGTGGCCCGCATGCACCGCCGACACCGCCCGGTCGCACAGGTCCTCGAGCGCCGGCCCCAGGGCGTCCGGGCCGTCGGCCACCGCGAACACCGCCTGCAGCGTGGTCGGTCGGAAGGCCGCTTGCTGCAGCAACCAGGCGAAGCGTGCCTCGTCGATCACGGGCGAGTCGAAGCGCAGCACCCGGGCCGAGCCGGGTAGCTCCTCGAGCAGCGCGCCACGCGGCCCGATGACCGTGTCGAGCGACATCACCGAGCGCTCGCGCAGCGGGTCGATGGGTGGGTTGGTGACCTGCGCGAAGCGCTGCTTGAAGAAGCGGTAGAGCGCTTGCGGTTGCGACGACAGCACCGCCAACGGGGTGTCGTCGCCCATCGAGCCGACCGGGATCTCGGCCTCGAACACCATCGGCTCGAAGACGCGGTCGTAGTCCTCGCTGGAGTAGCCGAAGAGCGCCTGGGTTCGCGTGAGCGTGGCGAGCTCCCAACCGCGCTGCGCCACCTCGTCCGGCGGCAGCGTGGGCGCCTCGACCAGGTAGTCGCCGACCCACGCCCGGTAGGGCCGCCGGGTGGCGAGGTCACGCTTCACCGCCTCGTTCTTCAGCACCCGGCCGCTGGCGGTGTCGACCACCAGCATCGAGCCGGGACCGAGCCGGCCCTTCTCGACCACGCGCTCGTCGACGCTGAGCAGCCCGGCCTCCGAACCGACCACCACCATGCCCCGCTCCGTGATCCAGTAGCGCTGCGGGCGCAGACCGTTGCGGTCCAGGCCGGCGATGGCGTAGCGGCCGTCGGACAACGCCAGCGCCGCCGGGCCGTCCCAGGGCTCCATCAGGGTGGCGTGGTAGTCGTAGAAGGCTCGCAGGTCGGGATCGACGTCGCTGCGCGCCTCGTAGGCTTCGGGCACCAGCATGGCCAGGGCGTGCATCGGGTCGCGCCCCGAGAGCGCCAAGAGCTCGAAGGCGTTGTCCAGCGCGGCCGAGTCCGAGCCGCCGGGTTCGATGATCGGCAGCAGGTCCTGGACCTGCTCGCCGAAGACCGAGCTCTCCAGCACCGGTTCGCGCGAGCGGATGAGGTTGACGTTGCCCTGCAGCGTGTTGATCTCGCCGTTGTGGGCCAGGAAGCGAAACGGTTGAGCCAACGACCAACGCGGCATCGTGTTGGTGCTGTAGCGCTGGTGGAACACGGCCAGGGCCGTGTGGTAGTCGGGATCGGCCAGGTCGCGGTAGAACACGGCCAGCTGGTCGGCCACCATCAGGCCCTTGTAGACGATCGTGCGGCTGGAGAAGCTGGGGATGTAGGCACGACCCAACCCCAGCTCGCGCAGGCGCACCTCGATCCGCTTCCGGGTCAGGTACAGCAGGCGCTCGAAGGCCAGGTCGTCGAGGCCGGGCGGGCGCGCCAGGATCACCTGCCGGATGATCGGGCGCCGCGAGAGCGCGTGATCGCCCAGCGCCCCGTCGTCGATGGGCGGATCGCGCCACAGCAGCTTGCGGAGCGGGCTCACCTCGAGCTCGCGGTCGACGGCCTCGTAGATGCGCTCGAAGGGCGTGTCGTTGGCGACGAAGAAGACGCCCACCGCCAGGTCGTCGTCGGCCTCCACCGCGATACCGTAGGCGTCGAGCTCGCGCCGCAGCAGCGCGTACGGCAGCTGCGTGAGGACCCCGGCCCCGTCACCGGTGACGCCGTCGGCCGATACCGCACCGCGGTGCGAGAGGTGACGCAGCGCCCGCAGCGCGTGGTCGAGGACGCTGCGGCTGGGCCCGCCCTGGCACGAGGCGACGAAGCCGACACCGCAGGCGTCGCGCTCGGAGGGCCACGCAAGGTGGCGGATGTCGGAGTATTGGCGCATGCGCGCTCCCTTCCGTGGCGGATGAAACAGGTCCGCGGCCCGCGGCGGCGGCAGCGACCGCAGGGGCGTACGCAGATGCGACTGTGGCACGGGTGGCCGCCGGAGGGGCGGCTGGCGGCCGTGGCGGCACGATAGCAGCGCCGAGCCCGACCGGTCAACTCGACGAGGATCTAGAAGCTGCGTGCTGGACGCAAGGAACGGGCCCGAACGGGGGACCGCGCCTCAGCTTCGTACGTGCTGGGCCCTGGCGACCTGGGATTCGAAGGTCAGGGCTTGGCCCGGCACCACGCCGTCAGCGTGCAGCTTGGAGTCGATCGCGTCCAGGAGCGCCTGGTACGAGGCGTCGATGATGTTGGCGTGCGCCCCCACCGTTCCCCACGTGCGCTCGCCGTCGGTGGTCTCGACGTGGACGCGCACCACGCTGGCGGTCCCGGTGTCGGGACCGGCCAGCACCCGCACCTTGTAATCCGTGAGGCGCAAGCTCGCGAGGCTCGGGAAGAAGCGTTCGAGCGCCTTGCGCAGCGCACGGTCGAGCGCGTTCACCGGTCCGTCGCCGTCGGCGGCGGTGTGCTCGAAGCTCTCGCCCACCTGCACCCGGACGCTGGCCTCGCAGCGGGGCCCGTCGTCGCCGTCGCGCTTGTCGAACATCACCGTGTAGCCATGCAGCGTGAAGTACGGCCGGTGGTCGCCGCGCACCTTGCGCGCCACCAGATGGAACGAGGCCTCGGCGCCCTCGAAGGCGTACCCGAGGTGCTCGAGCTCCTTGAGCCGCCCTACCAGCGCGCCGGCGTCGCTGGCGAGCGCGCCGTCGCCGAGTTCATTGGCTTTCGCCACCAGGTTGGCGCGGCCGCTCAGGTCGGAGAGCAGCACGCGTCGCACGTTGCCGACCGCTTCGGGCGCCACGTGCTCGTAGGTGTCGGGCCGGCGGTTGACGGCCGAGACGTGGATGCCGCCCTTGTGCGCGAAGGCGCCCTCGCCCACGTAGGGAGCGCGCGGGTTGGGGGCCAGGTTGGCGCGCTCGTCGACGAACCGCGCCAACGCCGTGGCCTCGACCAGCGGTTGCGGCTGCGCGGCGCCGAGCTTGAGCGCCAACGTCGGCAACAGGCTGAGTAGGTCGAGGTTGCCGCAGCGCTCGCCGTAACCGCCGATCGTGCCCTGCACGTGACTGGCTCCCTGCTCGAGGGCCGCGAGCGCGTTGGCGACCGCCAGCGCGGAATCGTTGTGGGGGTGGATTCCGAGCGGCACTGGCGCGCCGGCAGCCGCGAGGTGCGTACCTGCCAGGCGCGTGGCGCGCGCCACCTCCGCCGGCAGGCGTCCCCCGTTGGTGTCGCACAGGACGATCCGCTGCGCGCCCGACTCGGCGGCCGCCAGCAGCGTCGCCAGGGCGTAGTCGGCATCGTCGGCGTAGCCGTCGAAGAAGTGCTCGGCGTCGTACACCACCTCGCGCCCGCAGCTGCGCAGGTAGGCCACCGAGGAGCCGATCATGGCCAGGTTGGCGTCCGGTTCGACGCCCAGCGCCTCGCGCACGTGCAGCGTCCAGGACTTTCCGAACACCGTCACGACGGGCGTCCTGGCCGCCACCAGGGCCGCCAGGTTGGCGTCGTCCTCGACAGCTGCGTCCCGGCGCCGGGTGCTGCCGAAGGCCGCCAGCCGGGCGTGGTCGAGCTCGACGTCGCGCATGCGCTCGAAGAAGCGCGCGTCGCGCGGGTTGGAGCCGGGCCAGCCGCCCTCGATCAGGTCGACCCGGAAGGCATCGAGGCGGCGCGCGATGGCGACCTTGTCGTCGCTCGTGAAGCTGACGCCGATGCCCTGGGTGCCGTCGCGCAACGTGGTGTCGTAGACCTCGATGCAGCGACCGCGCAGGACGTCGCGAGCGCCGGCCTCGTCCTGCGCGTGCCCTACGTTCACGGCGTGGCGACGCTCTCGCCGAGGCGTCGCGCCACCCCGGCGGCGAGCTTGTTCAGCACGTCGACGTAGGCCTTGGCGGAGGCCTCGACCACGTCGGTCGAGAGGCCACGCCCGTGCACCGAGCGCCCCTCGCTCGACACGCGCACGCTCACCTCGCCCAGGGCGTCCTTGCCGCTGCCGACCGAGCGGATCTCGTACGCCTCCAGCGCGATCGGCACCTGCGAGATGCGCTCCAGGGCGTGGTAGACGGCGTCGACCGGGCCGTCGCCGGTGGCGGCCTCCTCGTAGCTGCCGGTGTCGGTCCTGAGCCGCACGGTGGCGACCGGCGTCATGTGGGTACCGGACTGGAACTGCACCGCCTCGAGGGTGTACGTCTGCGGCACGCGCGCGGTCTCGACCTCGACCAGGGCGCGGATGTCCTCGCTGGTGACGGTTCGCTTGCGGTCGGCCAGGTCCTTGAAGGCCTTGAAGAGCGCGTTGATCTGGTCGTCGCCGAGCTCGGCGAAGCCGAGTTCCTCGAGGGTGCGGCGGAACGCGCGGCGACCCGAGTGCTTGCCCATCACCAGCACGCCGGCATCGCGCCCCACCGTCTCGGCCGACATGATCTCGTACGTCTCGAGCGCCTTGATCACGCCGTCCTGGTGGATGCCGGACTCGTGCGCGAAGGCGTTGTCGCCCACCACCGCCTTGTTGGGCGGGACCGGCGTGCCGGTCATCATGCTCACCATGCGCGAAGTCCGGTAGAGCTCGCGCGTGACGATCTGGGTGTGGTGCCCCCAGACGTCCTTGCGTGTCTCCAGCGCCATCACGACCTCCTCCAGCGAGGCGTTGCCGGCCCGTTCGCCGATGCCGTTGACGGTGCACTCGACCTGGGTGGCACCCGCCCCGACCGCGGCCAGGGAGTTGGCGACGGCCAAGCCGAGGTCGTCGTGGCAGTGGGTGCTGATGTGCACGGCGTCGGCACCGGGGATGCGCTCACGGAGGGTGCGGATGAGCGCCGCGTACTCCTCGGGCATCCCGTAGCCGACCGTGTCGGGGATGTTGATCGTGGTCGCGCCCGCTTGAATCGCGGCGCCGTAGAGCCGGATCAGGAAGCCGAGCTCGCTGCGGGTGCAGTCCTGCGCCGAGAACTCCACGTCGTCGGTGTACTCGCACGCCAAGCGGACGCTCTCGACGGTGGCCTCGAGCACCTCCTCCTCGCTCTTGCGCAGCATGTACTCGAGGTGGATCTTCGAGCCCGAGGTGAAGACGTGGATGCGTCCGCTCGAAGCGGGCTCGAGCGCCTGCGCGGCGCGCTCGATGTCGGCGCGCGCCGTGCGCGCGAGCGCGCACACCACCGGACCCTGCACCTCGCGGGCGATGCGTTGCACGGCCTCGAAGTCGCCTTGGCTCGTGATCGGGAAGCCGGCCTCGATGATGTCGACGCCCAAGCGGGCGAGCTGCTTGGCGATCTCGATCTTCTGGGCGGTGTCGAGCGCCACGCCGGGCGTCTGCTCGCCGTCGCGGAGCGTGGTGTCGAAGATCCGGATGTGCGCCATGGAGTCCTCCGTCGTGCCGGCCGGGGCGGCGCGGCTGGGCGCGAGTGCGGCGGGCCGGGGCGTCAACCCCGTTTCTGGGCGATGAACGGCATCATCGTCCGTAGCCTCGCGCCGACCTCGGCCAGTTGCGTCTGGCCCGTGGCGCGCCGCTGCGCCTGGAGCCGCGGCTGCCCGACCTGGTTCTCGAGCAGGAACTCGCGCGCGAAGCTGCCGGTCTGGATGTCGCGCAGCACCTCGCGCATGGTCGCGCGCGTCCCTTCGGTCACCAGCTTCGGGCCCGTGACGTAGTCGCCGTACTCGGCGGTGTTGGAGATCGAGTGGCGCATGCGCTCGAAGCCGCCCTCGTAGATCAGGTCGACGATCAGCTTCATCTCGTGCACGCACTCGAAGTACGCCACCTCGGGCTGGTACCCCGCCTCGATGAGCGTCTCGAAGCCGGCCTGCATGAGCGCGGTCACGCCGCCGCACAGCACCGCCTGCTCACCGAACAGGTCGGTCTCGGTCTCCTCCTGGAAGGTCGTCAGCAGCACGCCTCCGCGGGTGCCGCCGATCGCCTTGGCGTAGGCCAGGCCGCGCTGCATGGCGGCGCCGCTGGCGTCCTGATGGACGGCCAGCAGGCACGGCACGCCACCGCCCTCGCTGAAGGTGCGGCGGACGAGGTGGCCTGGCCCCTTGGGGGCGACCATGAAGACGTCGACGTCGGCGGGCGGCTGCACCTGGTTGAAGTGGACGTTGAAGCCGTGCGCGAACAGCAGCGCGTTGCCCGCCTCCAGGTGGGGGGCGATCTGCTCGCGGTAGACGGCGCCCTGCGCCTCGTCGGGCAGCAGCACCATCACCAGGTCGCCGGCCGCGGCCGCGTCCGCCACCTCGAGCACGCGCAGGCCGGCCGCCTCGGCCTCGCTCCACGAACTCGAGCCGGGGCGCAGGCCCACCACCACGTCGAGCCCCGACTCCTTGGCGTTGAGGGCGTGGGCGTGGCCCTGCGAACCGTAGCCGATGACGGCGATGGTCTGGCCTTCGAGCTGTTGCAGGTTGGCGTCGTCGTCGTAGTAGATGGTGGTGGGCATGGTGTCGATGTCTCCTCGTGGGCCGACTCAGGCGGCCCGGTTGGCAGTGTCGCGGGTGCCACCGTTGCGGCTGCCGGCGTCGCCGTTGGCGGCGCGCTGGCCGGCGCTGCGCGGCAGCGCCACGCGGCCGGTGCGGATCAGCTCCAGGATGCCGAAGGGGCGCATCTGCTCGATGAAGGCGTCGGTCTTGTTCTCGTCGCCGGTCACTTCGAACACCAGCGCGTGGCGGTCGACGTCGATGATGCGGGCACGGAAGTCGTGCGCGATCTGGCGCAGCTCGACGCGGTCCTCGGGCGTGCGCACGGCGACCTTGATCAGCATGAGCTCGCGCTCCACCGATGGTCCTTCCGAGTGGTCGATGACCTTGATCACGTCGATCAGCTTCTGCAGCTGCTTCTGCAGTTGCTCGATCACCTGGTCCTCGCCGTAGACCACGAAGGTGGTGCGGCTGACGCCAGGCGTCTCGGACTGCGCCACCGCCAACGACTCGATGTTGAAGCCGCGCCGAGCGAACAGCGCGGCGATGCGCACCAGCACGCCCGGTCGATCGCGCACGGTGACCGACATCACGTGCCGCTGGATGGGCTCGAGCGTCGTGGCCGTCATGCCGGCACCGCCTTCCCGCCCTCGTGCTCCTCGGGCTCCTGGTCGCCGATGATCATCTCGTCGACACCGGCGCCGGCGGGGATCATCGGGAACACCTTCTCGGACTCGTACACCACGAAGTTGAGTAGCACCGGTCGCTTCGCGGCGATCGCCTCGGGGATGATCCGAGCGGCGGTCTCGCGGTCGAAGAGGTTGTGCCCCTCGATGCCGTAGGCCTCGGCCAGCTTGGCGAAGTCGGGGTTGGAGTCGGCCAGGAACACCTCGGAGTAGCGCTGGGCGTGGAACATCTCCTGCCACTGCCGCACCATGCCGAGCATGCCGTTGTTGGTGATGGCGATGACGATGGGCAGCTGGTGCTTGTAGATGGTCGCGAGCTCCTGGATGTTCATCTGGACGCTGCCGTCACCGGCCACGCACACCACCGTCTCGCCCGGGCGCGCGAAGGCGGCGCCGATCGCGGCGGGCAGGCCGAAGCCCATGGTGCCCAAGCCCCCCGAGGTGATCCAGGTGCGGGGCTTCGAGGTCGGGAAGAGCCGTGCCGCGAACATCTGGTGCTGCCCGACCTCGGTGGTGACGACGCATTCGCCGCCGCTGGCGGACTCGAGCAGCTGGATGACCTCTTGTGAGACCAGCGGCTTGTCGGTCTTGTAGCGCTCGGGGTAGCGCGCCTTCCACTCGTCCAGCTGGCGCCACCAGGCGTCGAGCTCGAGCCTGCCCAGCAGTTCGGTCAGGCGCGGCAGCACGTCGCGCAGGTCGCCCACCACCGGCACGTGGGCCTTGACCAGCTTGGAGATCTCGGCCGGGTCGACGTCGATGTGCACGACGGTGGCGTTGGGCGCGAAGCGCGACAGCTTGCCGGTGACGCGGTCGTCGAAGCGCAGCCCGGCACCGACGATGAGGTCGCAGTGGGTGATGGCGCGGTTGGCCGTGACGGTGCCGTGCATGCCGGGCATGCCCAGCGCCTGCTCGGCGCCGGCCGGGTACGCGCCGATGCCCATGAGGGTGGTGATCACCGGGATACCGGTGACCTCGGCGAAGCGCGCGACCGCCTCGGGCGCGCTCTGACCTCCCCCACCCACCATCAGGACGGGCCGCTCGGCCTCGCGGATGGCCTGGGCAGCGCGCTTGATCTGCCGGGCGTTGCCGATCACTGTCGGACGGTATCCGGGCAGGTCGAGCTCGACCTCGAAGCTGCCCGTGAACTCGGCTTGCTGGATGTCCTTGGGGATGTCGATCAGCACGGGCCCCGGGCGGCCGGTGGCGGCGATGTGGAAGGCCTCGGCCACGACCAGGGGGATGTCGTCGACGTGCTGCACCAGGTAGTTGTGCTTGGTGATGGGGAGCGTGATCCCGGTGATGTCGGCCTCCTGGAAGGCGTCGGTGCCGATCAGGCTGCTTGGCACGTTGCCGGTGACGGCCACCATGGCCGAGGAGTCCATGTGGGCTGTCGCCAGCCCCGTGACGAGGTTGGTGGAGCCGGGTCCGCTCGTGGCGAAGCACACGCCAACGCGGCCCGAGGCCCGGTAGAAGGCGTCGGCGGCGTGCGCCCCAGCCTGCTCGTGGCGTACCAGCACGTGCTTGATCGACGAGTCGTAAAGCGCGTCGTAGACGGGCATGATGGCACCACCCGGGTGCCCGAACACCGTCGTCACGCCCTGGCGCTCCAGGGCCTTGAGCAGGGCCGCGGCCCCGTTCACGTGCTCGCTCCCATCATCGCATCGCTCCTCTCCGCGCGCCTCGTCGGGCAGCGCGCGCACCCTCGGCATGCACAAGACCCCGCCTGATCGGTGACCATGGCGGGGTCAAAAGCGTTGTCGACCGCGGGCGGTGAACCGGCGCTTACCCCAGCAGCGCTAGGCGTACGGGGTGGGCGTTCAGCAGGGCACGGTGGCGGGACTGCTGACGGTTCATAGCTCGGAAGCATACGTGGTGGTAGACTGCGTGTCAACCGAGGATCGTTGTACGCGTGCCGTCTCCATCGGTGCTCCCGACTCGACTTCGGGAGGCCGCACCATCCGGAGGTGCCGACATCGAAACGCTACGCGTGTCCGCAGGCTCCCGACCCAACGCGGTCGCCGGCGCCATCGCCGCCCTGCTGCGACAAAGCGGCGCCGTGGAGGTGCAGGCGATCGGGCCGCACGCGGTGAACCAGGCCGTCAAGGCGCTGGCCGTGGCGCGGAGCTACCTCGAGCAGGACCGACTGGACCTGACCACCGCCCCGAGCTTCGTGAAGCTGGCGCTGCACGACGAGGAGCGCACCGCGGTACGCTTCGACGTGAAGGCGGTGCCGCGCGCCGCAGCAGGTGATGACGCGCCTGGGAGCGACGCGTCGGCCGGTGACGCCGAGCGGGCCGGTGACGCCGAGCCGGTGTGACGACCGGTCAACGCCCTCAGCGCAAGCTCATGTAACCTGAGTAGCATGCGCTCAGATCGTGGTGCCGAAGCCTCGGCGTCACACGCCCGCGCGGCCGCCCCGGTGCTGCGCGGGCGCTCACACGAGAGGTTCAGCATGCTCTTCTTCGATCAGACCTACCTGCTCATCGCCCTCGTCGCCTTCGTCGGATCCCTGCTGGTGCAGGGCTGGTTGCGCAGCACCTTCGGCACCTGGAGCCGGCGGCCCAACACCGCGCGCCTCACCGGCCGGCACGTGGCCCAGGCCATCCTGCGGGCCAACGGTCTGGCTGGCGAGGTGCAGGTGGTGGCCACCCCAGGCCAGCTCACCGACCACTACGACCCGCGCAAGCGGGTGGTGGCGCTCTCGCAACCGGTCTACGGCCAGACCAGCGTGGCGGCGGTCGCGGTCGCCGCCCACGAGGTCGGGCACGCGCTCCAGCACGCCCGCGGTTACGCCCCCCTGCGCTGGCGCAACGCGGTGCTGCCCGTCGCCCAGATCGGCAGCCGATGGGGCCCCATGCTGGCGATCCTCGGGCTGATGCTCGGCGCCGGGGGCCTGCTCGACCTCGGCATCGCCCTGTTCGGTGCCGCCGTGCTGTTCCAGCTGATCACCCTGCCGGTCGAGTTCGACGCCTCACGCCGCGCCCTGGCGCAGATGCGAGCCCTGGGCGTCGTCACCCCGGCCGACGAGGGCGGCTCGCGCGCGGTGCTCAACGCCGCCGCCATGACGTACGTGGCCGCTGCCGCCACCTCGCTCATGTACCTCGTCTACTTCATCCTGCAGAGCCGCCGCTGAAGGCCGACGCCACCAGCGCCAGCGACGCCCCGCGCGAGCTCGTGCTCGCGCTGCTGGCGCAGGTGCGCAGCGGCGGCCGTCATCTGGCGCCCGCGCTGGATCAGGCGCTGCACGGCCTCGAACCGCGCGAGGCGCGCGCCTTCGTCACCGACCTCGCCTACGGCACCCTGCGGCACGCGCGGCTGCTCGAGGCGGCCCTGGCCCCGCGCCTGGCCAACCCCGAGCGGCTGCCCGAGCGGGTCCGCCTGGCGCTGTTGGCGGGCGCGTACGAGCGCCTGGTGCGCGGCACGCCGGCCCACGCGGCGGTCCACGCCTGGGTCGAACTGGTCAAGCGCGGCCCGACCCGCCAGCGGCGCCTGGCGGGCCTCGTCAACGCGGTGCTACGGCGCCTCTCGCCCGACGATCTCCCCAGCCCAGCGGGTGCCCAGAGCCTGCCGCCGTGGCTGTTCACCGCACTGGCCCGGGCGCTGGGGCCCGAGCCGGCGGAACGCGCGGCGCTCGGCATGCTGGCGCCCGAGCCATTGTGGCTGAGCGCGGCCGACGCGAGCGCAGCCACGGCCCGGCTGCGAAGCGAGGGTGCCGAGGTGCGGCCAGGGCCGCTTCCGGGAAGCATGCGGGTGCGCAGCCCGCAGCCGCTCGGGCGGCTGGCGGCCTACCGCGAGGGGCTCGTGCAACCCCAGAACCCGGCCTCGTTGGCCGTCGCGCGGGCCTGCGGCGACGTAACCGGCGTGCGGGTGCTCGACCTCTGCGGCGGCCACGGCATCAAGGCCGCAGCCCTGGCCGCTGCCGGCGCGCGCGTCACCAGCGTCGAGCGCGACCCCGCCAAGCTACGCGCCGCCACCGCCAACGCCGACCGCTTGGGCGTCCATGTCGACCAGCTGGCCTGGGACCTGGCCACGCCGCCACCGCTCGCAGCCGCCCCCGTCGTCCTGCTCGACGCCCCCTGCAGCGGGACCGGCACGCTGCGCGGGCATCCCGAGATCGCGCTGCGCCTCACGCCCGAGGCCGTCGCGCGACTCGCGCACCTGCAAGGCCAGCTGCTGCGCAGCGCGCTGGCCTGCCTCGCCCCAGGCGGGCGCCTGGTGTACGCCGTCTGCGCGCTCACGGCCGACGAGGGGCCCGAGCAGGTCGAAGCGCTGCTGGCGCGCGAGCGCGATCTTCGCGCCGAGGCGCCGGCGTTGCCGCTCGAGGGCACGCTGGCGGTCGGCCCCGGCCGCTACATCCTGCCGGAGGACGGCCTCGACGGCTTCTACCTCGCCGTGCTGTCCCGTCGCGCCTGACGAGCGCGGGCGCCACGCGGTAGCCTCGGTCCCATGCCGGCGGCCTGGCGACACGTCTCGGAACACTGCTGGTTGGTCCCCGGCGGCGTCAACGCGGTCGTCCTGGAGCACCGCGGACGCGCCGTTCTGATCGACAGCGGACCCGACCGCGACAGCGGCAAGCGCCTCCTACGCGGCATCCGCGAGCGCAGCTGGAAGCTCGAGGCGATCCTCACCAGCCACGCCCACGCCGACCACTTCGGTGGGCACGCGGCGCTCCTGCGCCAGCTCGACGTGCCGGTGCTCGCGCCCCCGGTGGAGGCTGAGCTCATGCGGGCGCCGCTGCTCGAACCCAGCTACCTCTTCCACGGCGCGGCGCCGCTCGCCGAGCTGACCAGCCGCTGGTTCCAGGCCGAAGCGAGCCGCGTGGACCAGGTCATAGCTGCAGGCCCCCTGACCCTCATCGACCTGCCGCTCGAGCTGCTGGCCGTCGACGGCCACGCGCACCGCCAGCTGGCGCTGCGGGTCGACGACGTGTTGGTGGCCGCCGACGCGGTCTTCGCCGCCACCGTGGCGGCGCGCCACCCGCTGCTGTTCGCGCACGACGTGCGCGCTCAAGCCGACGCCGCCGCGCTCGTCGGCAACGACGGCGCACGGCTGGCCATCCCCGGCCACGGCGAACCCGACACGCCCGCGGCGCTGGCCCAGGCCACGCTCGCCGCGATCGACCGTGGCCACGCCGCCATCCGGGCGGCACTGGAGGCGCACGAAGGCGCGGGCGCCACCACCACGCAGGTGCTGCGGCACGTGGCGCAGGCGCTGGGCGCCAGCACCGACGACCTGGCGCGCTGGCACCTGCTCCACACCACCGTGAGCGCCTACCTGTCGGCGGCACGCGCCCGCGGCACCTGCCAGCCACGGATCGTGGACGGCGAGTTGCGCTGGTTCGCGGCGTCGCCGCTCGCCCCGTGAGCCCCGCCCCGCTGGCCGCACCGGCCGACCCGAGCGGCGTCCTGCAGGCCTTGGCGGACGCCGATGGCCACGACGCCGAGGCCCGCTGGCA
The DNA here is from genome assembly GCA_003567075.1 of Trueperaceae bacterium. GTDB lineage: Bacteria > Deinococcota > Deinococci > Deinococcales > Trueperaceae > CSSed10-48. Next base: position 5,899 of record PXAU01000134.1, on the reverse strand, counting down.
AGGCCTGCGCGAGGCGGCGGCGTACGACGTCGAGACGTGGACCCTGGGCGTGCGGCTGGCGGGCTGGCGCGGCGACCTGGCGGCGGCGCGAGCGCGCGCCTCGCGCGCCCGCGCCCTGCTGCCCGGCGCCGCGACCCCCTGGTTGGCGCGGCACCGGCTGGCCCTCGCCGCCGCCGAGGCCGCCATCCGGGCGGGCGACCTGCGCGCCGCGCTGCCGCTCGCCGGCGAGGCGCTGGGCCAGACGGAGTGGCAACCCGGGCATCCCGCTGCCGTGGCAGCGCTGCTGACGCTCGCGAGCCTGCATGCCCTGCATCTGGCGCCGCGCAAGGGCCGGGCGCTGGCCGAGCGCGCGCTCGAGCGCGCGGCGACGCTCCCGACGCCGCGCGATGCGTCGCTCCGCGCGCGAGCGCGCCACGCGGGCTGGGTCAGGCTCGTGGTCGCGGTGCGGTTGGGCCAGATCCCGCGCGCGGTGGGCGCGCGGCGAGCCGCGCGGCTGGCCCGCGCCTGGGCACTCGCCGGCTGCCGGCCGCAGGCGCTGCAGTTGCGCGCCGACGCCGCGGTGGTGGCGGCCGACGACGCCGAGTTGCGCCAGGTCCTGGCCGCCGCCGAGGCCGCCGGCTTGGGCGGCGTGCGCGGGCGCAGCCAGCTGCTGCAGCGGGCGCTGGCCCCACGAGGTGGCGCGTGACCCAAGCGAAAGCGCAGGCGCGCGCCGCGACGCCTCAGCGCGTGGCGCCGTGCGGCGCCTGGTCGCCCGTGCGACGTGCGTCAGATACCTTACGCACGGTGTCCCGGCGCTGGTGTTGACTGACGCCATGGATTGGGAACTCCCCGTCATCGCGTTGCGAACGCAAGTGGTGTTGCCGCGCACACTGGAGAACGTCGACGTCGGTCGACCCAAGTCGAAGCGCGCGCTCGAGGACGCCCAAGCCGGCGACAACCGGGTGTTGCTGGTGGTGCAACGCGAGCCACGGGTCGACGACCCGGGGCCCGACGAGCTCTTCGAGGTGGGCACCCTGTGCGTCGTGAAGCAGGTGATCCGCCTCCCCGACGACACGCTGCAGGTGCTGGTTGAGGGACGCGAGCGCGCCCGCATCGACGGCTACCTGCCGGGCGCGGCGCTGCGTGCGCGGGTCACCACCATCGCCGAGCCGACCGTGACGCGCGCCTCCGCCGAGGTCGCGGCGGTGGTCGACCAGGTCAAGAGCGTCTTCGGTGACTACGCCCAGCACAACAAGAACCTGCGGCTCGACTCGTTCCACCTGGAGAACCTCAAGAGCCTCAAGGAGCCGGGGCCGCTGGCCGACGTGATCGCCAAGTACGCCACCTGGGAGTCGGCCGACAAGCAGGCGGTGCTGGAGCAGGCCGATCCGCTGACGCGCCTGGAGCTGGTGCTCAGCTTCCTGTCGCGCGACTTGGAGCGCTTCGACACCGAGAAGCAGATCAGCGCCCGCGTCAAGCAGCAGATGGACGCCAACCAGCGCGAGTACTACCTGCGCGAGCAGATGAAGGCGATCCAGCGCGAGTTGGGCAGCGACGACGCCTCGGAGGCGGAAGAGCTGCGCAAGCGCGTCGAGGAGAAGCGGCTCCCGGACTACGCCAAGGAGCGCGCCATCAAGGAGATCGAGCGGCTCGAGAAGATGGCCGGCGGCTCGCCCGAGGCGACCGTGGTCCGCACCTACCTCGACGTCCTGCTCGACCTCCCCTGGGCCGAGCACGACGACGAGACGCTCGACATCGCCCACACCGAGCGCATCCTGCACGAAGACCACCACGCGCTGGAGGAGCCCAAGGAACGCATCCTCGAGTTCCTGGCGGTGAAGCAGCTGACCAGGGACCGCGAGGGCGTCGAGTACAAGTCGCCGATCCTGTGCCTGGTGGGCCCGCCCGGCGTGGGCAAGACCTCGCTCGGCAAGTCGATCGCGCGCAGCATGAACCGGGCCTTCGTACGCATGAGCTTGGGCGGCGTGCGCGACGAGGCCGAGATCCGTGGGCATCGCCGCACCTACATCGGCTCGCTGCCGGGGCGCATCATCCAGGGCATGAAGACCGCCGCCAAGGTGAACCCGGTGTTCCTGCTCGACGAGGTCGACAAGATGACCGTCGACTTCCGCGGCGACCCCTCCTCGGCCCTGCTCGAGGTGCTCGACCCTGAGCAAAACGACACCTTCGCCGACCACTACCTCGAGATCCCGTACGACCTGTCGAAGGTCATGTTCATCACCACCGCCAACACGATGAGCACCATCCCGCGGCCGCTGCTCGACCGCATGGAGGTCATCCAGATCCCGGGCTACACGCTCGACGAGAAGCTCGCGATCGCGCGCCGCTACCGCGTCCCGCGCCAACTGACGGACCATGGCCTGGAGGAACGCGTGTCGATCGGCGACGAGGCGGTGCGTCGCATCGTCACCGAGTACACCCGCGAGGCGGGCGTGCGCACGATGGACCGGCTCATCGCCAAGGTCGCGCGCAAGATGGCCAAGGCCTTCCTGGACCACCCCTGGCAGGACGTGCAGGCGGTCGACGCCGAACGCGTGCGGGCCCTGCTCGGTGTGCCGCCGTACCGTGACGAAGCGGCCGAGAAGCAACCACAGGTCGGCGTCACGCACGGCCTGGCCTGGACCTCGGTGGGTGGCGTGACGCTCGACATCGAGGTGGTGTCGGTGCCGGGCAAGGGCAAGGTCAGCCTCACGGGCCAGCTGGGCGATGTGATGAAGGAGAGCGCGCAGGCCGGCATCGCCTACCTGCGCAAGCACGCCGAGGAGTACGGCCTCCCGGCCGACTTCCACGAGGCGCGTGACCTCCACGTGCACGTGCTGGAAGGTGGCACACCCAAGGACGGCCCCTCGGCCGGTATCGCCATCGCCACCGCGGTCGTGAGCGCGCTCACCGGTCGACCGGTGCGCGGCGACGTGGCGATGACCGGCGAGATCACCCTGCGGGGCCGGGGGCTGGCCATCGGCGGCGTGAAGGAGAAGCTCCTGGCCGCGCACCAGGCGGGCATCAAGCGGGGGATCCTGCCCGACACGAACGAGGCCAACCTCGAGGACGTCCCCGAGGAGATCATGAACGAGCTCGAGGTGACGACGGTCAAGGACTTCGGGCAGGTGCTCGAGGTCATGCTCGACGTGGCCGACGTCAGCGTGTTCGAGCCGCCGCCCACCAACGAGGCGCGCGTCGACCGGCCCGTAAGGCCACCGCTCGACTGAGCCGCGCTTCGCGTCCGGATTGGCGCGTCAGGCCACGTCCTGGCCGGGGCCGACCAGCCCGCGGTGCTGCAGCGCATGCAGCCGCGCGTAGCGCCCCCTGCGCGCCAGCAGGGTGCCGTGATCGCCCTGCTCCACCACCCGGCCGCCCTCCAGCACCGCGATCGCATCGGCGTCGCGGACGGTCGCGAGCCGATGGGCGATGACCACGGTGGTCACCCGCCCCTCGGCCAAGCGCCCCGCGAGCGCCTCCTGCACCACCGCTTCGGCCTCGGCGTCGAGGTGGGAGGTGGCCTCGTCGAGGACCAGCACGCACGCACCACGAAGCAGCGCCCGCGCGATGGCGAGACGCTGACGCTGGCCGCCGGAGAGCTTCACGCCGCGCTCGCCCACCTCGGTGTGCAGCCCCTGCGGCAGCTGCCGCACGAAGGGCCAGGCACCGGCCAACTCGAGCGCGCGTTGCGCCGCGCCTGCATCCACCCCGGGGCTGCCGTAGCGGACGTTGTCGAGGACGCTGCCGGAGAACACGCTGGCTTCCTGCGGCACCAGCGCGATCGCCCGTCGCAGCTCGCCCAGGCGCACACGGCGCAGGTCGACGCCACCCAACCGGATCACGCCGGAATCCGGGTCGTAGAGCCGCTGCAGCAAGCGCGTCACGGTGCTCTTGCCGCCGCCCGAGGCCCCCACCAGGGCCAGCGTGCGGCTCGCAGGGACGCGCAGGTCGAGCCCTGTCAGCGCGTCCCGGTCGGCGCCCGGATAGCGGAAGCGGACCGCTTCGAACGACAGCTCCGCGCTCGCCGGCAGCGCCAGCGCGCCGCTGGCCTCGCTCGGCATCGTGAGCAGGTCGTCGAGCCGCTCCAGCGCCGCCACGCCCGCCTGCAGCTGGTTGTTGAAGTTCAGCACGAACACGACCGGCCCCATCAGCTGGTTCAGGTACAAGAGGAACGCCACCAACACGCCGGCCGTCAGCTCCGGACCGGGCAGCGCCGCGAGCGCGTCAGCGGCCGCACCCGACACCGCGATCCCGCCGAGCACCAGCAGCGCCCCGGTGCCCAGCCCGCCTGCCAGGCCGATGCCGCCCTGCATCAGGCCCAGGTGGCGACGGCGCTCGAGGTTCAGGCGCCGGTAGGCCCGCGACTCGTCCGCGAAGCGCTCGGCCTCCTGCGGCTCGGCGGTGAAGCCCTTGACGGTGGCGATGTCGCCGAGGGCCTCGCTGGCGACCGCCGTCAGGTCGCCCACCTTGGCGCGGATGGCCCGCGCGAGCCGCCGCAAGGGCTCCTGGAAGACCAGCGTGACCGCGCTCATGAGCAGCACCACCACGAGCGCCACGAGCGCCAGCGGCCAATGCATCGTGAACATGAGCACCAGCACGACGAGGATGCTGAACAGCTGGCCCACGATGCGCGAGGCGCCCGCCTGGATCATCGCCTCGAGGGCGTTGACGTCGCCCACCACGCGCGACACCAGGCTGCCCGAGCGCTCCTTGGTGAAGCGCACCACGGGCAGCGTCAACAGGTGGGCGTAGGTGCTGCGGCGCACGTCGTCGACGACGCGCTGGGTGAAGGCGAAGGAGACGAGCATGCCGGCGTAGTCGAGCGCCTCGCGCAGCAGGTAGTAGCCCACCAGCGCCAGCGCCAGCAGGCCGAAGAGCCGCAGGTCGGCCGACGGGATGGCGACGTCGAGGGTGAAGCGGGCGAACTGGGGCCCGATCTGGTTGAGCGCCGATGCGAGCGCGATGAGCAGCGACACGCCCGCCACCTGGGCTCGGTACGGCGCCAGCAGGCGCAGGAGCCGCGGCAACGCTCGCGGCAGCGCACGCGCCACGCTACGCGACGCGCCGCTGGCCGCCTCGCCTTCGCTGGGCTCGACGCGCCGTGCGCTCACGCGCGTCCCTGCACCAGCAGCGCGTGTCCCTGCCAGCGGAGCGTGCCGGCGTTCGCCGGCACCAGCAGCGTGTCGTGGGCCCGTAGCTCCCAGCGGCCGGCCGTGCTGGTGAGGCGCACGGCTCCCTCGAGCACGGTCCACACCTCGAGGCTGTCCGGCGCCACCTGCCAGACCTGCTCGCGCGGCGCGTCCTCGCAGCCGACGGCCCAACGCTCGAGCGTGAAGGCCTCGGTCCGAGCCAACCGCACTCGGCCCTGCCCCAGCGGTCGCGGCGGTTCGGGCGTCGCCTCCGGCGTCAGCCGCGCTACGGCCAACCCCTTGTCGAGGTGCAGGTCGCGCGCGCGACCGTGCTCGTCACGACGATCGTAGTCGTAGAGGCGATAAGTGAGGTCGCTGGCCTGCTGCAATTCGTAGAGCATGATCCCCGCACCGACCGCATGCACCACGCCGGCCTGGTTCACGATCACGTCGCCGGCCTGCACCGGCAGGCGCCGCAGCAGCTGCTCCAGGCGGCCGGCGTCGATGGCGTCGCGCACCTCGCGCACCTCGACCTCGCGCTCCCAGCCCCACAGCACGCTGGCGCCGGGCGCTGCCTCCAGCACGTACCAGGCCTCGGTCTTGCCCAGGTGACCGGTGTGCGCCTCCTCGCGCAGCGCGTACCCATCGTCCGGGTGGACCTGGAGCGAGAGCGGTTCGGCGGCGTCGAGCAGCTTCGCCAACAGCGGCACGCGCGCGCCGTAGCGGGCGAACGGGATGCGGCCGACGAAGGCCTCGCCGTGCTCGGCGGCCAGATCGGCGAGCCGAGCGCC
>PXAU01000372.1 GCA_003567075.1 Trueperaceae bacterium | reverse complement strand
GTCCTCGCGCTCCGCGAAGCAGTGATCCTTGCCGATCAGGGCGAGCTCGTAGCCGGCCTCGTGCCAGAGCCTGAAGGCGTGCGCCTCACCGGCGGGCATGGGGGTCTCGTTCAGGCGCGCCCCGTGGCTGTGCGGCCAGCGTCCGGTCCACAGCGACACCCGGGCCGGGACGCACAGCGGTTGCGGGGTGTAGGCCCGCGTGAAGGTGGTGCCGGCGCGCGCCATGCGCTCCAGGGCGGGCGTGTGGCAGAAGCGGTTGCCGTAGAGGGAACTGGCGGTCGCCTTCATCTGATCCGCCATCACCACCACGACGTTGGGCCGCTCCGCCATGCGCCTAGAGGCTCGCGGCGGCGTCCGGATCGAGATAGAGCGTAGCGTGTGGCACGCGCCGGAGCACCGAGCCAGGGCGCTCCTCCGAGATCGGTTCACGCAAGCAGGCGCGCACGGCGGCGGCCTTCCTCGCCTCGGGCACGATGCACAGCACGTGCTTCGCGGCCAGCAGCGCCGGGATGGTGAGGGTGATGGCGTGCGTGGGGACCTCCTCGAGGCTGTCGAAGTGCCCCTCACCGAACTGCTGCTTGCGGCTCACCTCGTCGAGCTGGACCGGCTTCACCCAGACCGGGTCGTCGAAGTCGGCGTAGGGCGGGTCGTTGAAGGCCAGGTGGCCGTTCTCGCCCCACCCCAAGGCGACCGCGTCGGCCGGGTAGCGGCGCAGCGCCGCCTCGTATTCGCGGCAGATGGCCTCCACGTCGTCCGGGTCGCCCGCCATCGGGAAGAACTCGGCCACCTCGACGTAGCGCAGGAAGTGCTCGCGCAGGAAGCGCGGGAAGCTGGCGCGGTGCTCGGGATCGATGCCGACGTACTCGTCCATGTGGAACACCCGCACGCGCTCCCAGGCGACGCTCGGGTCGTCACGCAAGGCGCGCAGGAAGGCGAGCTGGGAGTTGCCGGTGGCGAGGATGACGTTCGCCTCGCCGCGCGCCGCGATGGCCTCTCGCAGCAGGGCAGCCATGTCGGCAGCGGCCGCGCGCCCGAGGTCCTCCTCGCTGGCGTAGACGCGCACGGGTAGCTGCTCGACCTCGAAGGTGCGAACCGGTGGGGATGTCATGGCGTGGCTCCTTTCGCGATCGTGCCGGCCGCGACGCGGCCGCCGATCAGGGTGCAACGGTGGCGGAGATCGGGTTCGAACAACGCCACGTCGGCGTCCTTGCCGGGCGTCAAGCTGCCCAGGCGCGCGTCCATGCCGATCACGCGCGCGGGCGTGAGGCTGGCCATGCGCACCGCCTCGGCCAACGGCACGCCCACCCCCTCGGTCATCACCCGCAGCATGCCGTCCAGGAAGGTGGTGCTGCCGGCGAAGCCGCTGCGGTCCAGCATCATGCCGACGCCCTCCTCGACCTCGTACGCCATCGCGCCCATCGTGAAGCGTGCGCCGTCGGGCAGACCGGCGCCGCTGGTGGCGTCGGAGACCAGGCAGAGCCGGTCGGGCCCGAGCGCCCTGTACGCCAGCCGAAGCAGCGTGGGCGGCAAGTGCTTGCCGTCGGCGATGACCTCGGCGGTGAGCCCGTCGGAGGCGAGCGCCGCTTCGAGCAAGCCGGGCCGGCGCCAGGGACCCTCGCGCACGGTGGTCGACTGACCGCTCCAGAGGTGGATCACGTGGCGCAGCCCCCACGCTTCGCAGGCGGCCACGTCGGTGTCGGTGGCCTGCGAGTGGCCGGCGGCGGCCACGATCCCGTGCGCCACCAGCGCGCGCGTGAGCGCCTGGGCGCCCGGCAGTTCGGGCGCGAAGCTGAGGATGCGGATGACGTCGGCGTAGGCCAGCAGCGCGGTGGCCGAGCCGTCCTCGGGCGTGCGCAGGTTGGCCGGGTCCTGGGCGCCGGCCTGGGCGGCGGCGAAGTACGGGCCCTCGACGTGCGCGCCCAGCAACCGCGCGGTTGCCCGGGCGGCGCGGCTGGCGGGATCCTGGGCACCGCCGCTCGCGCCGTCGTGGGCGCCATCGCTCGCCCCGTCATGGGTGCCCGGTGCCGCCGCAGCCAGGCTGCGCTCGCGCCACGCGCGGGTGCGCTCCAGCGTCCGCAGGATGTGCTCGAGCGGCGCGGTGGAGGTGGTGGCCAGCACGCCGCTGACACCGTGCCGCGCCTGCTCGGTCAGCACCACGGCGAAGGCCTCGTCGTCGCCATCCAGGAAGGAGCGTTGCAGGGCGCCGTGGGTGTGGATGTCGATCAGCCCCGGCGTGACGTAGGCGCCTGCGACGTCGACCCGTTCGACGTCGGCGCCGAGGTCGGCCAGCGGTGCGACGGCATCGATGCGTGCGCCCTTCAGGAGCAGGGCCCGGCCCTCCAGCACGCGCTCGGGCAACACCAGCCGGCCGCCCACGAGGGCCCAAGGGCGCCCGACGCTCGCGCCTGCCGTCTTCCCCCCGGCACCTACCTCGCTGGCGGCGCTCACGCCTCGGTCCCGGGCTCGGCCACGGGCTCGGCCGGCGGCACCTCCCGCTGGCCCGGAGCGCGCGCCGCCTCGAGCTCACCGATGCCGTCCAACGTGAGCTCCTCGGCGCGGTGGCAGGCCACGAAGTGGCCGGGCTCGATCTCGCGTAGGAGGGGCGTCTCCTGCTTGCAGGCCTCGACGGCGAAGGGGCAGCGCGGGTGGAAGTAGCAGCCGCTGGGCGGGCTCGCCGGGTTGGCGACCTCGCCCGGCAATCCCTTGAGCGCTGCGCGCTGGTCTGGATCGGGGACCGGCACGGCCTTCAACAAGGCCGAGGTGTAGGGGTGCTTGGGCCGCGCGAAGAGCCGGTCGGTGGCGCTCAACTCGACCACCTTGC
>PXAU01000121.1 GCA_003567075.1 Trueperaceae bacterium | reverse complement strand
GCGGCGCTCCCCGTGCTCGACGATCGTCACCCCGACGACATCGTGGGGTACGACGAGCACGGCCTGCCCCGATGATCGTCGTCGACACGAGCGCCCTGGTCGCAGCGTTGACCGGCGAGGAGCCCCGAGACCGGATCGTCTCGACGATCGCCGGCGCATCGACGTGTCTGCTGTCGGCGGCGACCTACCTCGAGTGCGGCATCGTCCTCACGGCACGCTACGGCGTGGATGGCGCCCACAACCTGCATCTCTTCGTCAACGAGGCGGGCATCGAGATCGTCGACGTCGACCGGGCGCAGGTCGATCTGGCGCTCGACGCCTGGACGCGCTTCGGCAAGGGCCGACATCGGGCGGGTCTGAACTACGGCGACTGCTTCTCGTATGCCCTGGCAGCGTCCCGCAGCGCCCCCCTGTTGTTCGTAGGTAACGACTTCGCCGAGACGGACATCGCGGCTGCCTGAGGACGCGCCCGCTCTGCCGTCAGCGCGACCGGAGCGGCCCTCGACGGCTTCCTTGGCCCCCCTCACCCCCCGTCCCGTACAGTAGGCCCTCGTGCTGCTCCGCCGCTTCGCCGCCTACTACGCCCCGTACCGACGCCTCTTCACGCTCGACTTCGGCTGCGCGGTGCTCTCCGGCGTCCTCGAGCTCGCCTTCCCGCTCATGGTCACGCTCTTCGTCGACCGGCTCCTGCCGAGCGAGAACTGGGGGATGATCGTCGTCGCCGCGGTCGGCCTGCTGCTCGTCTACCTCGTCAACGCCGGTCTCATCGCCACGGTGACGTACTGGGGCCACATGCTCGGCATCAACATCGAGACCGACATGCGCCGCAAGGCCTTCGACCACCTCCAGAAGCTCTCCTTCGGCTACTTCGACGACCACAAGACCGGCCACCTCGTCGGCCGGCTCACGAAGGACCTCGAGGAGATCGGCGAGGTCGCCCACCACGGTCCCGAGGACGCCTTCATCGCCGTCATGACGCTGCTCGGCGCGCTCGTGCTCATGTTCGTCCTGAGCGCCCCGCTCGCGCTCATCACCGCCCTCGTGCTACCGGTGACGGTCTGGCTCACGCTGCGGTACGGCGGCCGCATGACGCAGACCTGGCGCGCCCTCTTCCAACGCGTGGGCGACTTCAACGCCCGCATCGAGGAGAACGTCGGCGGCATCCGCGTGGTGCAGGCCTTCGCCAACGAGGAGCACGAGCGCCGCCTCTTCGCCCGCGACAACGCCGCCTACCGCACCACGAAGCTCCGGGCCTACGGCCTCATGGCGGCGTCGATCTCGCTCTCGTACCTCGGCATGCGGCTCACGCACGTGGTCGTGCTGGTGGCGGGCTCGTACTTCGTCATCAGCGGCGCGCTCACCGCCGGCGGCTTCGTCGGCTTCCTGCTGCTCGTGAACGTCTTCTACCGCCCCATCGAGAAGATCAACTCGGTCATCGAGACCTACCCGAAGGGCATCGCCGGCTTCAGGCGCTACACCGAGTTCCTCGACACCCGGCCCGACATCCTCGACCACCCGGGCGCGCGCGACGTGAGCGGACTCCGCGGCGAGGTCCGCTACGAGGGGGTGCGCTTCGCCTACGCCGACGGCCGCGAGGTGCTCCGCGGCGTCGATCTCGAGATCCGGCCCGGCGAGACGATCGCCTTCGTCGGCCCCTCCGGCGCCGGCAAGACCACCCTCTGCTCCCTCCTCCCGCGCTTCTACGACGTCACCGGCGGCCGCATCACGGTGGACGGCGTCGACATCCGCGACCTCACCCTCGCCTCGCTGCGACGGCAGATCGGCATCGTCCAGCAGGACGTCTTCCTGTTCGGCGGCACGCTGCGCGAGAACGTCGCCTACGGCAAGCTCGACGCCTCGGAGGAGGAGATCCTCGAAGCGGTGCACCGCGCCCGCCTCGACGACATGGTCGCCGCGCTCCCCGAGGGGCTCGACACCGTCATCGGCGAGCGCGGCGTGAAGCTCTCCGGCGGCCAGCAGCAGCGCCTCGCCATCGCCCGCATGTTCCTGAAGAACCCGCCGATCCTCATCCTCGACGAGGCCACCAGCGCACTCGATACCGAGACGGAGCGCGCCATCCAGCGCTCGCTGGCCGAGCTCGCGGTGGGGCGCACCACGCTCGTGATCGCGCACCGGCTCGCCACCGTCCACCATGCCGACCGGATCGTGGTGGTCGACGACGGCCGGGTGGTGGAGCAGGGACGGCACGAGGAACTGCTCGCGAGCGGGAGCGGGGCGTACCGGCGGCTGCACGAGGCGCAGTTCGGGCTGGCGCTTCGCGATGCGTACGCGGGGGCGTGACGCTCTGCCGATGATGCGCAGCGGGGTGCCCGCCCAGCTGAGAAGCCAATCACGTTGGCGACGCGACGTGATCGCTCCGAGCGAGTGCAGTCGTTCGTCAGCGAAGAACTCGAGCGAAGGACTCGAGCCAAGCGGACGAGTCCATCACGCTCATGCGCGGTCGGCATCACGGGGGACGTCGGTGTCGATGCCACGAAGGAAGCCGCGTCGTGCCTCCGGCTCGAGGAGCGGTACGAGTTCGACGCGGTCATTCACACGCAGCGCAAGGACCTTCTGGCCTGGACGCAGGTGCAAGGCATCGCGGATACGCTTCGGAATGACCACTCGGAACGTCGGCGAGATCGTGACGGTATCCACGTCCATCCTGCCATCGTTTCACGACCGCATGACGAGGCACGATCCGCCACGACACGCAAGCTCACGAAGCGTCGATACAGGTCTCAGGCGGCGCACCGGACCGAGCGACGCTCACTCGCCACGCCTCAGGGCCCCTCGCGCCACGCCTGGAGCCGCGACCCGAGGGT
>PXAU01000408.1 GCA_003567075.1 Trueperaceae bacterium | reverse complement strand
GCCTCGTGCGTCGTCTCGTGCATCTTCGTGGCGGCGGACCCGCGCTGGCGTCGCCCGCTCCGTACGGCGCATCCGTGCCGGCTCTGGCGGCACGGCACACGATGGACCACGGTGACCCTGCAGGCCCCGCGGTCGCGTAGCGCACCATGCTACCCCGTGCGCCCCAGCGACAACCCGCCGAATGGCGACACGAAGCCCCAAGCGACCCGCGGACCTTCCCATCAGCCGAGGTGTGCGCGGCGGGTACGCGCTTGGTAGATTCGCCTCGAGCCGGCGCGTAGGCGACGCGCCACGGGACCACGCACGGCGTTCGGCGCAACGGAGCATCCATGGATGGCAGGCACGATGTCAGGCTCGAGGAACAAGCCAGCGTGTTCGTCGCAGACCGCGACGGTCAGGCGACTGGCGGGACGCACGGCCTGTACGAGCGCCGCACGAGGGTGCTCGCACGGTACGCCTGGAGGTTCCTGCCATCGGGCGCGGGCGTCTTCCGGACGGTCCTGGCCAAGAGCCCTCGACCTGGGATCTTCGAGGCTCGCTATGCCGTTGGCGACGAGGCCTCGCCAGCGGTCGTCGTGTGCCGGCGCATGACGGCGCAAGCGCTCGGCTTTCACGACGAGCTCGAGATATCGAACATGTCGCCGGAGCGCTCGTCGCTAAGCCTCGAGCTCGAGGTGGCGACCGACGCTCCCAGCCACGACCTCATGCGGGTACAAGATCGCACTCTCGCCCTCGAGCGCACCGACCCCGACGGCGTCGATCGCCGCGTCGTCCTGGCCTTCGACGCGCTGGGCGCAGCGCGGCCTGACGGCGCGGATTGGGAACTCTCGCTCGCTCCAGGCGAGCGGGTGCACCTGCACGTCCACGTACGCGTGATCAAGCCACCCGCTGCAACGTCCCCTGCACCACCGCCACCGCCCGCTCCGCGGCGAGGCGCGTGAACGCGCGGAAGTCGACCTCGGCCGCGTGATCGGCCGTGTCGGACACGCTGCGCACCACCACCCAGGGCAGGCCCCAGCGGGCGCAGACCTGCGCCACCGCCGCGCCCTCCATCTCGGCACAGCTGGCATCGAAGACGTCGCGTAGCCGCGCCGCCGCGTCCGGGTCTGCCACGAAGGCGTCGCCCGACGCGACCCGGCCAGCGAGCGCCCGCACGCCCGCGTCTGCCGCCACCTCGTTGGCGGCGGCGAGCGACGCTGCGAACAGCACCGGATCCGCCTCCCAAATGCGCGGCTCGCCCGGCACCTCCCCCAAGGCGTAGCCCAGGCCGGTGACGTCGACGTCGTGCTGCACCGCGTCGCGACTCACGACCAGGTCACCCACCCGCAGCGCAGGGTCGATGCCGCCGGCCACCCCGGTCACGATCACCGCGCCCACGCCGCTCGAGGCCAGCGCCTGCGTGAGCGCGGCGGCGTTGACCTTGCCGATGCCGCAGGTCGCCATCACCACCGGCACGCCATCGAGCTCGCCGCGCACGAGCTCGAACGGGCCCACGCGCTCGTGTCGCGGCGACCTCGCCAACCGCTCGAGCAAGGCCAGCTCCTCCGGCATCGCGCCGATCAGGCCGACCGGACGAGCCCTCCCGCCCGAGTCCACGCTCACGCCCATCAGCGCGGGCTGTTGATGTACACGAGACGGCCCAGGAAGGCGCCCGCCACGATGAAGGGCGGCGCCAACACCACCATCAGCCAGTCCGTGGTGAGCTCGGGCTGGAAGCGCCGCGCCACCTCGACGCCCAAGGTGAGCATGCCGCCCGAGATGATCGTCATCAGGATGGGCTTCGGCGCGCCGCGGCGCATGAGCCACAAGGTCGAGAAGTAGGCGAACAGCAGGTAGAAGCCAGCGCCGGTGAGGCTGCGCAGCACGTCCACCTCGTCGGCCTGCTCGAGCGGGATGGCGCCCTGCAACACGATGAAGAACACCGTGACCATCATCAGCACCAGGCTGAAGCGGCCGGGCCGCTTGCCCTTGGCGGTGGCGGCCTGGGCAGCGGCCTGGTCCTTCGCCGCTTCCTTCACCGCCTCCTTCGGCGGCGCCTCACCGCGCTTGCGGGCCTCGGCCCGCGCCGCGGCCGCCTGGCGGCGCTTGCTGCGCTGCTCGCGCAACGAGGCCACCTTGGCCTTGCGTTTGTCCCTGCGCTTCTCCCGCTCCTTGTCGAACTTCTCGTCCTGCTTCTTCTGGGCGCGGCGCAACTCGCGGTTCATCATGATCGCCAGTCTACGTGGCGCGAGCCGACACCTCGGACGCGTGGCGCTCGACAGCTTCGCGAGCCGCCAACGCGACGGTGCTAGCATCGTGGCCCATGAAGGCCGCCTTCGCCCGCAACGCCATGCTTGCCGAGCTCGCCGCCCGCCACGGCACCCCGCTGTGGGTGTACGACCTGGGCGAGGTCGACCGCGCCGTGGCCACCGTGCGCGCGGCCCTTCCCAGCGCCGAACTCGCCTTCGCGGTCAAGGCCAACGCCAGCGGCGCGCTCCTGCGGCATCTGGCAGCGGCAGGGGTCGGTGCGGAGGTCATCACGCTCGGCGAACTCGCGCGCGCGTTGCGCGCCGGCATCGCTCCGCAGCGCGTCATCGTCGGCGGGCCAGCGCAGGACGAGGCGCTGCGGACGCTCGCGCGCGACACGGGCGTGGGCCGCGTCAGCCTCGACTCGGCCAGCCAATGGCGGGTCTGGCGCCAGGACCATGGCGGCTGGCCCGCGGCTTCACGCGCCTTCGTGCGGGTGAACCCGGGCCTCGACCCGCGCACCCACGAGCACATGGCCGTCGGCAAGGCCGACTCGAAGTTCGGCCTGGCGCCGGACGAGGCGCTCGCGCTCGCGCGCGAGG
>PXAU01000253.1 GCA_003567075.1 Trueperaceae bacterium | reverse complement strand
GGCTGGCTGCGCGGGTCGATCTTCGGGTTGCCGGTGAACGGGAACGCCGTGGTGTCCTCGTTCCAGATCTCGATCATGAGCTCGTTGCTGTCGCGCATGGTGAAGTGCGCGCTACGCTCGCGCACCTGGACGTCGGTGGCGACGCCGAGACGCTCCCAATCGGCCGCCACGAGCTGCGCCACGTCGGTCCAGGGACCGAAAGCAGGCACCACCGAGATCTCGAGTCGCAGCGCGCGACCGCTCGGAAGGGTGCGGCGGCCGTCGGCGCCACGCTCCAGGCCCAGCTCGTCGAGCAGCGCGTTGGCGGTCTCGAGGTCGAAGTCGGTGTAGGCGAAGGCGACGTCGTCACCGGGGTAGTAGGGGTGCCACGGCGCCGGGACCGGCTGGCGGATCTCACCGAGGCCGAGGAAGGCGGACTCGCGGATCTCGTCGCGGTCGATGCCGAGCGAGAGGGCGACGCGGAAGTCGCGGGTGGCGAGCAGTTCGCCAAGCTCCTCGTCGATCAGGTACTCCTGGTTGATCCACACCGCCGCGTCGCTGCCGCCGAAGGTGGGCCAGGTGATGACGCGGTAGCCCGAGCGCTCGGCGTTCTCGACCAGTACGGGGAAGTTGGGCATCTGGATGTGGCGGGCCTGCATGTCGAACTCACCGGCCACGGCCGCGAAGTTGAGCGCCTCGACGTCGGCGAAGAAGCGGAACTGCACCTCGTCGATGTAGGGAAGCTGGTTGCCGGCCGGATCGACGCCGATGAAGTACGGGTTGCGACGGATCGTGAACACGGCGTCCGAGGCGGTCGACTCGTGCGGCACCCAGGCGGCCATGGTCGGTCGCGCCGGGTTGTCGGCAGAGACCGCGCGGGCGATGAACAACTGCGTCCAGTCGGTCAGACCCGCGGCGCTCAGCGCGCCCTGCAGCTCTTCGGCCGACACGTGATCGGGGTGGAACTGCGCCAGGTAGTGGCCGGGGAGGAAGGCCGCGAGGCTGCGATCACCCTCGTCGCGGAAGGTCATCTCGGTCAGGAACAGGGTGTTGGGGAAGTCGAAGGTGTAGCGCACCGTGTAGTCGTCGATGCGCTCGACCGCCACGGGCGAGCCGTCGCGGTTGCGGATCCAGGCCGGCACGGAGGGCGTGAGGTCCTCGTTCAGGATGACGCTCTCGTACCAGAACATGATGGCGTCGGCCGTGAAGGGGTGGCCGTCGGACCACTTCGCACCGGGGCGCAGGGAGAGGGTCCACTCGTGGAAGTCCTCGGAGTGCTCCCACGCCGACACGATGCGCGGCACGATCTCGCTGCCATCGGTCTTGTACCGAACCAGGCTGTCGTAGATCACCCGGTAGTAGTTGTTGGCGTCGGCAGGCCCGATGAACGCGCGGCGCCACACGCCTCCGTAGTTGCCGATCCCGTCCTCGACCTCGATCACGAGCGGCTCGTCGGGCAAGCGCTCCTCGACCGGTGGAAGCTCGCCTGCCGCGACCAGATCGGCCAGCATCGGGGCCTCGTTGTAGGGCTGCGCGAGGGCGAGACCCCACACGAGTGCCAGGGCGAGCGCAGCGGTCGCTGCGCGGCGCCACTGGCTGAGCTTCGTGTGCGACATCGTTGCCTGTACCATGCGGGCTCCTTTGCGGGATTGAGGTGATGGCCGTCAGGATCTCTCGCCGCCATGCAAGAAGCGTGTGAGGAGGTGATCCGCGAGCAGAATCCTAGCGCCCACCGGCTCGATCGTGTCGACACGCGCCGGTTGGCGTTCGTACGTCCGGCAGCGTTACCGATAACGATATCCCGTTGAAGGGAAGGTAGCACGCCCGAGACGGTCGGGTCAAGGTCGGGTCAAGGTCGGGTCAAGGTCGGCCCGAGCGTCCTGGACACCGGCTCGAACGTCGCGCTGGGCAGGCTCCCCGCGAGCGGTAACTCGGCCTCCGGGGCCGGCGGCGCGGCACTCTGAGGAGCGCGGCGACCGAGGCTCGCGAGGCGGGCCGGCGGAACGGGCTGACGCGTCTCATCGGAGCATCGGCCGTTATCGTTAGCGCCAACCTCGAGCGCTCTGCGGCTCAAGCGGCGTCGATGCGCGCCTCGATCCCTTCGCTGAGCAACTCGACCAGGAGCAGCAGGTTGCGCGTCACGTGGTACGGGTCCTTGACCGGCAACCCCACCACCTTGTCGAGCGGTCGCCCCTGGCGATCGCGAATCTGGATCCACTCGCCCACGCTCGCGTCGGGGTTCGGGAAGGTGGCGAAGGTGTAGTCGTGCACCACGTCGTGGATGTCCCGAAGGTCGGTCGAGCCGGTGAGAGCGGCGGCCAACAGGCTGGCGTAGAGGGTCTCCGAGTGCGGCCACCAGATCTTCGTGTCCCAGGTGCCCTGGATGAGCCGCTCGAACGGGCCGTCCGCCGGGCCCGTCGGGGCGGGGCCGCCCGGCACCACATAGCGGAACAGACCGCCATGGTCCGCGTCCCAGCCGGCCTGGAACGATCGCTCGATCACCTGCGCCGCCGTGGCGACGGCGTCGTCGCGGCCGTGCCGAACGGCTTGCTCCAGCACGAACCACATCGACTCGATGGCGTGACCGGGCGTCACGTGACGCGTGAGGAGCGTATCGCGGCCGTCCTCACAGACGACTTCCTGCACCAGCCCGTCGGAGCGCACGTAGCCCAGGACCGCGTCCATGTCGGCGAGAGCGTCGCCGGCGAGCTCGCCCGCGCGCGGGTGGCCCACGGCCAGCAACGCCCGCTCGAGCTCCTGCGTCACGTTGAGCATGATCATGGGCCAGGCGTGGGCATGGCAGCCGCGCGGCAATGGGTACGGTTCGCTGCGCACCGCCCCACGGGCGAG
>PXAU01000070.1 GCA_003567075.1 Trueperaceae bacterium | reverse complement strand
GGCCGGGCCCGCACGCCGCCGTGACACCGACCTGACAGGGTGAAGGCATGCTGAGAGAGGTGCCTCGAGGATCGTTTGACACCCCTCTGACCCCGCTGTTACGCTCTAGCGACAACACTATTGGCAAGCCTGAGCGAAGCCCGTCCGTGACCCGTCAGCTGCGGCTGACATCTCTCGAAGGAGCGTGATTCATGACCCGTATCGCCCTCGCCCTCGTCCTTGCCCTGACGCTGGTTGCTGGTTCGGCCAGCGCCGAGCGCGTCAACCTGCTGTGCAGCCCCGACCTCGCTTGGTGCGAGGCGCTCGGCCCGGCCTTCACCGAGGCCACCGGCATCCCCCTCGAGTTCATCCGCGTGAGCTCGCTCGACGCGCTGGCGCGCATCCGCGCCGAGGCCGCGAACCCCGTGTTCGACGCGTGGTTCGGCGGCACCGGCGATCCGCACCTCATCGCCATGCGCGAGGGCGTCGCCGAGATGTTCATCCCGACGGTGTGGGACGACCTCATTCCGGAGCTGAAGTCGGTCATCAACGAGGAGTACATCCCGCTGTACGCCGGCGCCATCGGCTTCGTGGTGAACGAAGAGGTGCTGGGCGACCTGCCGCTGCCGCGCACCTGGCGCGACCTCACCGATCCCATGTACCGCGGCCTCGTCGGCATGCCCGACCCGACCTCCTCCGGTACGGCCTACACCACCCTCGCCACGTTGCTGCAGATCTTCGGCGAGGAGGAGGGCTGGGAGATCGTCGAGGGCATCCACATGAACGTGGCCCAGTACACCAGCTCCGGTGCGGCGCCCGGGCAGCTTGCGGGGCGCGGCGAGATCGGCATCGCCGTGCAGTTCATGCACGACGGCGTCAAGTTCGCGGCGCAGGGCTTCCCGCTCACCACGTACGCGCCCGAAGAGGGCGTCGGCTACGAGATCGGCGGCATCAGCCTCATCGCCAACGCCCCGAACCGCGACGCTGCCATCCAGTTCATCGAGTGGGCCCTGACCCCCGAGGCGCAGGCCATCGCCGGCGAGCAGGGCGAGTCGTTCCAGATCCAGTCGAACATGAACACCGTGCAGCACCCGCTCGCACCGAACTTCGACGAGATCAACCTCATCGATTACGACTTCGATCGCTGGGGCGACCCCGCCGTCCGCGAGGAAGTCCTCAACACCTGGCTCAACGAGATCTTCATCATCCCGCGCTGACCCACGTCGATCTCGCGTCTCCCGATGAGACCCGGCCTCAGCCAGGGTCTCATCCGGAGACGATCCGGCCGGGGGTCGCCGTCGAGCACCCCCGGCCGTTGTGCGCCGGTGATCCCCGATGGCCGTGACCACCCCAACCCCTCGCCTCCCACGGAACGGCAGCATGGGCCTGCGCGTCAGCGGGGCCTGGTTGCCGGCGCTCATCGCCGTCGTCGGCTTCCTGTCGCTGCCCTTCGGGCGACCCGGTCGACCGTTCATGACGATCGAACCCAGTCTCTATCCTTGGGCGATCGGCGACCCTCTCTTGTGGTTCGTTCTGGTGGGCGCGCTCGCCGCGCTCGTTATCTCGCTGCTCAAGCTCCCGACCGCGCCTCGCGGCGACCTGCTCATCGGTGCTGGCACGGTCGGCCTCGGCGCCGGCCTGCTGTGGTTCCTCATCACCGCCACGCCCTTCGGCCTCGGGGCGCTCGTCGCCTTCGCGGGCCTTGCGCTGGTGCTCGGGCACGCGCTGTCCGAGTCCGGCCGGGTGCAGGGCGACGCCTTCATCGCCACCAGCATCCTGGTGGTGTCGCTGTTCGTGCTGCTCTTCATCATCTACCCGCTCTTCATGGTGCTGCGCAACGCTGTGGTGATCGACGGCGCCTTCGACCTGTCGCAGTTCCGGCGCACCATCGGCCACCCGCTCTTCTTCTTCCTGGAGAACCCGCGGAGCGCCATCGACGAGGTCGGGCTGACGCTCCGGTGGGGCGTGATCGTGGGGCTCGTGTCCGCGGCCTGGGCGCTGTACCGGCGCCGAAGCCTGCTGGTGGTGCTGGGGCGGTTGCTGCTGGGGGCAGTCGCGGGCCTCGTGATCGGCGCCATGCTCTACGGGCGCGGCGCGCTGCCCACCAGCCTGCTCACCGTCGCGATCGTGGCGCCCTCGTGCACGCTGCTCGGGCTCGCGTTCGCGCTGCTGGGGCAACGCTCGCGTTTCAGGCCCGTACGGCGCTCGCTCGACGTCATCAGCGTCCTGCCCATCATCACGCCGCCGTTCATCCTGGCGTTCGCGATGATCTTCCTGCTGGGGCGGCGCGGCATCATCACCCACGGCGTGTTCGACATCTCCAGCAACTGGATCTACGGCATCTCGGGCGTGGCCATCGCGCAGATCCTGGCCTTCACGCCGATCGCCTACCTGCTGCTGCGCGGCTCCATCTCGTCGCTCAACCCAGCGCTCGAGGAGGCCGCGCAGACGCTCGGCGCCGGCCCCTGGACCACACTGCGCACCATCACCTGGCCGCTGGTGCGGCCGGGCCTGGCAGCGGCGTTCCTGTTGTCGATGATCGAGTCGCTGGCCGACTTCGGCAACCCGATCATCCTGGGCGGCGACCGGAACTTCCTCGCCACCGAGGTCTACCTCTCGCTCACCGGCCGCTACAACGCGAACGAGGCCGCCTCGTATGGCGTGGTGCTGCTCGGTCTGGTGCTGCTGGCCTTCTTCGTGCAGCGCTGGTGGTTGGGTGGCGGCTCGTTTGTCACGGTCACCGGGAAGCCCAGCAGCGGGGCGTTGGCGCCCATCCCGCGCTTCGTCGAGGTGGTGCTGTCGCTGGTGCTGGTGGTGTGGACCGTGTTCGTGGCGGCGCTCTACGTCTCGATCGTGGTGGG
>PXAU01000179.1 GCA_003567075.1 Trueperaceae bacterium | reverse complement strand
CAAGTATCCAAAGAGGATCATCTCCCGTGGCGATAGATTGTCATTGGCTAATACTTCTGCTGGGATTACTATGTTTGGTAATCCGAATTCGTTACGTTCGGTAAACTTAGTTCTTTCCATTTTGATCACCCCTCTCAAAGTGAAATTTAAAGTTTGGGTCCCCCCCGATTTGTTCAAACAAACCTTTATCAGTTAACCACATCAATTGTTTTTGTGTGAACCCGGCTTCTTTGATGGCTGTGTTACAGGACATTACAAAGCGAAACTCTTCCAGGGATTTATCTCCTTTCATGGAATTACACCGTTTACAACAGTTCGTTATATTCTGTGGTGAGTTCGATCCTCCTTTGTTCCTGGCAATTTTATGTTCAGTCGTGTATTTCTTTTTACTATTTAATACCTCACCGCAATACACGCATCGGAACCCTGTTTTTCTGAGAAGTTGGAACTGTTTGAAACTGATCCAATCGAATGATTTTAGTTCATGGGGTTTCGGTATGCCAATTGTTTGGCTTAGGATGGTTGTGAAGATAGGGTTGTAGTGTCTTTGGATTTTTGGGTTTCGTGACTTACTTTGTACAAGAAGCCAATAAAGGTGATGTTCTGAAACATCACGAAGCTTCACTCCTCTACAGCTTCCAAATGATAGTGTATGGCCATCAACCGAACAGTTTATTTTAGTCCGTTCCATTCATTATTCCTCCACTTTTTTATAGTTAGGATATATAGGATGTTGGGATCCAAAGTCCCAGATATTGCTTTTGATGGATGTGAAATATTTGAATAGGTTAGGGTAATTACACCCTAATGGTGAATTGGTTTGGCTTAATAGCCATATTCTCATGATAGGGAAACCTCCGAATGAGGTTTTACGTAGGGGATATCGTTGCATACCCAAAGATACCACCGACATGGTTAAGGAAAAGAGTGGTTGGAGGGTGTGTCGGCACCCTCCCTTGACAGCCTGGCCGGGCCGCACCACGGTGTTTCTTAAAAGAACATTTAAATTCATATAATATTTCCTAAAAGAAGTCAAATAGAAAATATAAATAGGTATTATTGGTTTGACTAATAGGTTATTCTTTATCCTGGTGGACTTTCATACAGGTCCCGTACCATAGGTCTGCGAATTGTTGGGTTTCCCTTTCCTGGATGCTGGGGGTGTGATACCGGGGGCTTTCATACGCATCGCTGACCATACGTACGTTGATGTCACGTAACATAGGATCATCTACTGCCAAGGCTATTCCCATAGCCTTTGACATTGCTACCCCTGCCTGTCGGGTGGACATGATCTCGGCAGCGAGTTCACCAATCAGTGAACACTTTTTATGTGCTTCTTCCATCTTGGATACTGGCTTTTCATCAGCCATGCCCAGGTTTACGGTTAAGAACAATAATGTTACCATGACAACAATGACCTTACCTAGTTTGTTCATCAACGGATTCATCTCTTTCCTCCTTTATTTGTTTATGTTTAACGGCAGCACAATGATAGTTGAAAGCCTTCATTGCCAAAGACCAGCCCCTATCAGACCCCCTCAACTTAATAGCAGCCAGCTCCCCGTATCTTAGGGCCACTTCCTGCTGTTCTATGGTCTGACAGGATTCGTGGACCTTACGGACCCTACTTATCAGTTCTTGTAGCATCAGCAATACTCCTTCTCAGCCTCTGTGTTTACATGGTACGTTTTATCAAACCCCAATTCTACGATCTGTTCAATCTGATATTCAGTCAGGTGGACTTTTCTGGGGGTCATGATTCCAACCAGTTCATCTGTATAGAAGGCCATTATTTGGGTTCTTTTACAGATATGGTATGTGGCTTCTGGGTATTTGGTCCGTATCAGATCAATAATTGTGGCTTTATACATGGGATGTACGGTCCGCGTTTCATCAGCGGCTTGAACAAGCACACCATCTTTGTTAGCCTGCCACCCTTCTTGAAGATCCTTTCCTGACTGAACGGAAAGTTCAGCAAACAAGGTTGCACTGACTAGTTCCAGATTAAAGTCAGGTAGTTCACGGTCGTCAATGGTACGTGACTTAGGTACGGCTGGTTTTTTGGGTAGTTTGATCCCGAATTCACTGTTCCAGAATATGGAACGGCCTTCATCCCAGTAAATGTTCATGTCTCCTTTTGGGAACAGGATAGATTGGTTAAGGTTTTGTTTATGGTGTTCATAAGGGTTGTAGAACTCAGCCTCAGCCCCGGTGATCCGGGGTAGGTTGTTGGTTTTGATTTTAGTACGGCGCATGATCATCTCCTCCTTGCTAATAATTGTCGGACAAGGTGGTCGGCATCATCCTGGGCCATTCCCCCAGGATCACCGTCCACTTCTATCCGGATTGTATCCAGCCCAGCCCCCTTTAATTGTGCGCAAAGGGTCTTGGCCTGTTTTACCGCTTGTGGGTCATCATCAAATAAGATGAACACCCGCTTAAAAGACTTGACCATCAATTTGACCTGTTGGATCTTGTACTTGATGCCAAATGTGGCAAAGGCAACAGGTCCCAGCCGCCAAGCATCTGTAATTCCTTCCACGCAGATCCCGGTATCGGTCCAAAATTCTTGCCTACCATATAATAGGTGTTTGTGGTGGACCAGTTCACGGGCCATCGGACAAGCCAGATATTTTAAATCTGAGCGTTCTGTTACATCCCGGGCTTGGAAGGATACTTGCTTACCGTTCCAGATTATTGGGGCAACTACACGGAATTTGTAGTCAATTCCGTCTAGTCTGGATATTGGTCCGGTTCCTTTCAGGCCCCACTCTTCGGTTAACTTTCCAGGATCAAAGCCACGCTTTTCCAGGTACTTGAAATGTCGTTCGTTCATGTCCTCAGTACGGCTT
>PXAU01000139.1 GCA_003567075.1 Trueperaceae bacterium | reverse complement strand
GGCCGGGCGTGGAGCGCGGCGGACCCGTGGAGGCGGCGGCACGGAGACCCGCTTGAGCCTGCTCGGTCCTCCACGGCTTCGCGTCGACGGGTCCTGGGTCGAGCTGCCACCGACGCGCTGGGTGGCGCTGCTGGCCTACCTGGCGCGGTGCGGTGGTTGGGTGCGGCGGGAGGCGCTGGCGGCGCTCTTCTGGCCCGATCACGACGACCACGGCGCGGCGCTCAACCTGCGCCAGACCCTGCAGACGATCGTGCGCTCGCCCGGAGGCGCGGCGCTCGAACGCGAACCGGTGCGCGTCCGCTGGGCCGGCGGGTGCGACGTCGAGGCGTTCGAGGAAATGGTCCGGGAGCGTGCCTGGGACGCGGCGGTGGAGGCCTACCGCGGCACCTTCCTCGACGGGGTCGAACTGGACCACGTGCCGACGGTGCAGACCTGGATCGAGACCGAGCGCACTGGCTTGCACGAGCGCTGGCGCACGTGTGCGCTGACGCTCGCGGCGTCGCGGCTCGAGACCGGGGCGTGCCGCGACGCGCTGATCCTGGCCGAGGGCCTGCTCCAGGCCGACCCGTACGACGAGGCCGCGTTGCGGTTGCTGCTGCAGTCGACGGTGGCGTGCGGCGACCGGCAGCGCGCGCTGCGAAGCTACCGGGCCGCCTGTGAGCGGATGGCGAGCGAGCTCCAGCTCGAGCCCGAGGACGACACCAGGCTGCTGGCGGCAGACCTCGATCTCGAACCGCCCGAACGGTGATGCAGCGTGCGGCGACGCTTGCGGGCGCGTATCCTGGCGTCGTTGCGGCCGCGTCTCCAGGCCGCCTTCGGAAGGGGCGTGAGGCATGCGCGTGTACGTGTCGTCCGACATCGAAGGGGTGGCCGGCGTCGTCAACGCCGAGCAGACGAGCCCGAGTGGAGCGATCGAGTACCAGCGTGCGCGCCGCCTCATGACCTTTGAAGTCAACGCCGCCGCGCGGGCGGCCTTCGAGGCCGGCGCCGCGGCGGTCGTGGTCAACGATGCGCACGGGCCGAACACCAACCTGCTCGTCGAGGAGCTCGACGAACGCGTCGAGCTCCTCACCGGGCGCCCCAAGCCGCTGAACATGGTGCAGGGCATCGACGAGGGCTTCGACGCAGCGCTGTTCCTCGGCTACCACGCCCGGCCTGGCACGGCCGAGGCGATCCTCGACCACGCGTACATGGGGAGCGTGGTCGATGGCATCCAGCTGGCCGGCGAGCCGCAGGGCGAGTTCGGGCTCAACGCGATGCTGGCGGGCGCGTTCGGGGTGCCGGTGGTGATGGCCAGCGGCGACGACAAGCTGGCGACCGAGATCGAAGCGCTCCTCCCGGACGCCGAGGTGGCGGTGGTGAAGTGGGCGGCGAGCCGTACGGCGGCCCGGACGCTCACCCCGGCGACCGCGCGCGTGGCCATCGCCTCGGCCGTCACGCGCGCGCTGCGCGACATCCGCGCCGAGTGCCTGCTGCCGCCGCCGGAGCCGCCCATCGACCTGGAGGTGCGCTTCGTCTCGACCGCGCAGGCCGACCTCGCGGCGCTCCTCCCCGGTGCAGAGCGCGTGGACGGGCGCACGCTGCGGTACGTCGGCGACGACTACGTCCAGGTGTTCAAGACCTGTCGGGCGCTGTTGCTGCTCGGCGCGGCGGCGGGGCGCTAGCGGCGCGCGGCGGCGTGCGCTCTATGGCGACGCGCGCTTGCTTCATGCTGGCGCACGATCGTCTTCGCGTCAGGGCACGCACGCCAACCCCTGCTCGATGATGTCGGCCAGGCGCGCCGGGCCTATGCCGCTCACGCGCGTCAGGTCCTCGAGCGATGCGAGTGGTCGTAGCTCGACGATCGCGCGAGCGCGTTCTGGACCGATGTGCACGATGTCCTGGAGGCGCTCGAGGCTCGCCGCGTTGACATCGACGCAGCCAGCCGGAGCGGGGAGAGCAGGCGTGGGCGCCGTGGGCGACGGTTCTGGCGACGCGCCATCGCTGGCGTCCGCCGAGCGTTGGGTCCGCACCTCGAAGCTGCCGTCGGCGGCAGCGTGGACCTCGACGTGGCCGTGCAGGTCGGTGCGGTACACCCGGGCGCCGACCGCGGCGTAGCGCTCCAGCGCCTCGGCGTGGGGATGGCCGTAGCGGTTGCCGGCGCCGGCGCTCACGACGATCACCTCCGGTGCGAGGCGCGCCAGCGCCGCCGCCGTGTCGCCGTTCCTGGAACCGTGGTGCGAGGCCTTGTGGACATGCACCGGTGCGAACATGTCGGGGACGCTCGTCAGCCACCAGTCGAACAGGCGCGGCTCGGCGTCACCGGTGAGGCTCGCGCGGAACTCGCCGTACTCGATGATCAAGCCGACGCTGTTGTCGTTGTGCCCCCACCCGGGCCGACCGGGCGGTGGGATCACGTGCAACGTGACCTCGCCCACGCGGATGGTGCGCCGCTCGGGTGCGAGGAGCTGTGCCCCGGAGCGCTCGGCGGCGTCGAGGTAGCGTTCGAAGGCGCGGGTCGTGTGCGGGACGTCGTTGTCGAGCAGGAACGGTGGTCTGAAGGCCTCGAGCACGGCGGGCAAGCCGCCGATGTGATCGGCGTGCGCGTGGCTGGCGACCGCCAGGACCACCTCCTCGACGCCGACCTGGCGCAGGTAGTGCAGCATCGCGTCGTTGCTCGGCCCCGCGTCGTACACCACCGCACGGCCGTCAGGCGCGAGGATCAGGACCGCGTCGCCCTGGCCGACGTCGACGAAGTGCAGCTCCAGCGCCGCTGCCAGCGAGGCCGCGAGCAGGCCGGCGACCAGCAGGAGGCAGCGCGCAACCGCCGCCGCGAGCCCGATCACAGCTCGAGATCGCCGCTCGGGCCGCGTGGAAGGCGCCG
>PXAU01000279.1 GCA_003567075.1 Trueperaceae bacterium | reverse complement strand
CAGACGCCTTCCATGTCGACCGAGATCAGCACCTTCATGCCCACGCTCCTCACGTCGTGCGCTTCGCTCTCGCTGGGCATCGTACGCGGTTACGGGCTGCGCCCCAGTCCGTCCTCGGGGCCGAGGAGGACGCCGCTCACGTGGGCACCCTCATCCCCGAACCAGGTTGCGAAGCTCCGCTCCCAGCCTGCCTCGAGCCGCGCTTCGAGGCGTTCCAAACTCGGAACGCTCGCCGCGGCGTCCGCGCCTGCGACGCTGCATGCGCCCGCGGCCGATGCAACGTTCAGCGCCTGCTCAGGATCCGCGCCCCGCTGCACGAGGGCCAAGAACCCTGCGATGGTTGCGTCGCCCGCCCCCGTGGTGGCGGTCACGTCGACCACGAAGTTGGCCGAGAGCAGCTCGCGTCCACGCCACGCGCCGGTCGATGGGTGATCGGTGGCCGTGCGCAGGTACGCGCCGCGGCGACCCAGTTTGACTAGCACCACCTTCGTTCCCAGCTCGAGGAAGGCGGCGCTCGCGCTTGCCAGATCGTCGCGATGAGGCGTCTCCGGCAGACCGCCGAGGAGCGCCACGAGGTCAGACCAGGATGGCGCGAACACCTCCACCTGCGGCAGCACCCGCGCTAGGAACGCGCGCCAATCGACGCGCGCCGCGGCGCTCGCGGGGTCTGGCATGGCCATGTCGAGCGAGATTCTCGCGCCCTGCTCCCGTGCCCATGCGAGCGCATCGGCGAACGCTCGTCCGCCGTCGGCGTAGATGGCGGCCATGACGGGTGGGTAGCCCACGTGCACGATCGCCCCAGCGAGCAACCCCGGCTCACGCTGCTCGAGCGCCAGCAGTCCGGCGCGGAGCTCCTTCCCGCCGAACGCTTCGTTCGCGCCCGGGTGATGGAGGAACATACGATCGGTCGCGGGATCGTTCACCACCACCGTGTACGCCGTCGCGTGGTCCGGCAGGCGCATCAGCACCGCGCGCGGCGGCCGCTGCGCGTCGCCCACGAGTTGGCGCACGATGACGCCAAGAGCGTCGTCGCCGATCGCACCCAACCGCCGGACCGGCACCCCGAGTGCCGTGAGGACGCTGCCGACGTTGCCGACGACACCACCCACCGACAGCGTCGCGGGCCCCACCTCGTACAGGCTGCCTGGTCGCCATTCGATTCCGTGCGTGAGGCGTGGCGCGATGTCGAGGCAGACGTGGCCGGCGACGACGATCGCCCGACCAGGGGTACGAGCTGCGGTCATGAACGCCTCCGGTTGCAGTGTACCGGGCCGAACGTCGCCCCCCGCACCACCAACCTGTCACCGAGCATCCAGACCCTGACGCGACGCTCGGGATACCCTGAATGCGCCGTGGGCGCAGTGTGCGCGCCGTCCTCCACGCCGTTCACGATAGCGCCGCCCGCGGTCCGACATCACCTCCAGGCGTCCTCCACGCCCGATCGCGACGCGAGCGGACGTGGGGGGACGCACGAGAAACGGAAGCGTCCATGCGCCTTGGCCAGCGCCTCGTTCGGGGCATCGTCCTGTACTTCGCCTTGCTGCTCGTCTGGATCGTGCTGGACGGGACCGGCGACCTGGTGGTTGGTGGCGCCGCCGCGGCGCTCGGCGCTTGGGTCGGGTTGCTCGTGGCGCCCTCCAAGCCGGTTCGCCAGCGCCTGCTGGGCGCGCTCGCCTTCGCCGGCTACTTCCTGGTGGAGTCGTTCCGCGGCGGGATCGATGTCGCCTGGCGCGCCGCGCGGCGCGATCTCCCGATCGATCCGCACCTCATCCGCTACCGCGTGTCGCTCCCGCCTGGCCCAGCGCGGACGCTCCTCGCCGGCGCCCTGAGCCTGCTCCCGGGCACCCTCACGGCCGACAGCGACGACGAGGGCGCTCTCCTCACGATCCACGCGATCACGCCCGATCCGGTCAACGCGGTGCGGGCGCTCGAAGCGCGAATCGCGGCCTGGTTCATCCTGCCGCGCGAGGGCGCCGAGCAGGAGGGGCCGACGTGAACGCGCTGCTCGGGTTCCTGCTGCTGTTCCTGCTGGCCAACCTCTTCGCCGGCTTCTGGCGGGTCAACCGCGGTCCGACGCCCGCCGATCGCATGCTCTCCGCGTTGCTGATCGGTTCGACCAGCGTGGCCGCCGTGCTGCTGCTGGCCGAGTGGCAGGACCAGCCGGCCCTTCGGGTGGCGGCGTTGGTGATCGTGCTGCTCGCCGCCGTGATCTCGATCGCGTACGCGGCGAGCGCGGAGGCCTCGGGGGCGGCCCCAGATCGGCTCAGGCGCTCGAGGGGCGACCGATGAGCGCGCTCGAACTCGCCGCCGCCGTCTTCCTCCTCGCTGGAGCGGGCTTCTACCTCGCTGGGACGCTGGGATTGCTGCGGTTCCCGGATGCCCTGAGCCGTCTGCACGCGCTCACGAAGGCGGACAACGTGGGCCTGCTCCTGGTGTGCATCGGCTTGGCGCTGCTCGCCGGCAGCCTGCGGCAGGCCGCCCTGCTCTTGCTGGTGTGGCTCTTGGCGCTCCTCGCCGCGACGGTCTCGGCCCATGTGATCGCCAGGCGCGCGTTGGCTGACGGCGCCGAGGTCGAGGTTCGCGACGGGGGTGGGCCGTGAGCCCTCCGATGGAGAGCGCGACCGTGATCGACCTCGCGACCGCGATCGACGTAGCGATCGTGGTCGGACTGGTGGTGCTGGCGTGGCGGTCGCTGCTCGGGCCCGGCCTCTTCCGCGGGATCGTGATGTACGTGGTCTTCGGCTTGCTGCTGGCGGTGGCGTGGGCGCGGCTGGGGTCGCCCGACCTGGCGATGGCCGAGGCGGCGATCGGTGCCGGCGTCACGGGCGCGCTCGTGATGGTCGCGTACTGGCGTGTGCGACGCTTCGT
>PXAU01000337.1 GCA_003567075.1 Trueperaceae bacterium | reverse complement strand
CTACCACCTCGCTCGCGTCGGCCCGTTGTCCGTGGTCAAGCGAGCAGGTAGTCGATCACGTCCGCGGCGGTGTAGCCGTCGCGGCCCGGGCGCACCAGGCGCGTGATCACCTTCATGTCGTCGCCGCTGGTCACGAGCGGCAGCTCCACCTCGCCGCCGCGCTGCGTCTGGGGCAGGCCGACGTTGGCCATCAAGGCGTTGCACAGGCACTTGCGGCCCTCGGTCTCGGCGACGTCGCCGCCCTTGGCGACATAATCGTCGATCGGCTCCGAGGAGCAGCGGTAGCCGAGATCGCCCGACGGCTTCTGGTACACCTCGCGCAGGTAGCCGAGGTCGCACACGCGGGTGCGCTGCTGGTAGATCTCGGCGTCGGAGTGGCTGCCGGCGAGGGCGACCACCTTGAAGGGGTAGCCGGTGGGCGAGGCGCGCGGGTCGGTGTGCACCGTGCCGCCGCCAGCCAGCGTCTGGGCGATGGCGGCACGCCTGATCTCGTCGGTGAGCCCGGACTCCTCGCAATAGGCGAAGGCGGTTCCGACCTGCACGCCGGCGGCGCCCTCGGCCAGGGCGGCGCGCAGGCCCTCGGGCGAGCCGGCCCCGCCGGCCAGCCAGAAGGGCAGCCCGATGTCGCGCATCACCGCCAGGTCGACCAGGTCGCGTTCACCGTAGACCGGTTGGCCATGCTCGTCGAGGCTGCCGCCACCGCGCGGGGGCGCGTTGTGCCCGCCGGCCGTGGGGGCTTCGACGACGAAGCCCTGGATGGGACCGCTGGCCTTCTTCGACAGCATGCTCGCTAGCGAGTGCGACGAGACGATCGGTAAGAAGGCGGGCCGCTGCAACGGCCCCACGGCGGCGCCGTCGAACTCGGCGGGATCGAGATCCAGCGTCACCGGCGCGTCGCGGCGGGCTCCGACGACGTCGACCTTCAGATGGGCGGACGCGTGCTGGGCCAGCCGGTCGAGCGCGAGCGGGATCTCGCGCGGGATGCCGGCGCCCATGAGGACGTAGTCGACGCCGGCCAGCATGGCGCCGTAGAGCGAGGCAAGGTTGGGTAGCTGGATCTTGGTGAGCAGGTTGATGCCGACCTGGCCCTCGTGCCCCTCCTTGGCCAGGTAGACCTCGGCGAAGTTGGCCAGCACCGTGAAGCCGCGTTGCAGGTGGCTCCCTTCGACCTTCGGCAGCGGCAGGCGGGCGTAGGCTTTGCCCTCGGGCCGGCCCTCGGGCAGGAAGTAGCGCCGCAGCGCCTCCTTGGCGAGGTCAGGGAACGGGAACTGCTCGAAGGCCCGCCGCAGGTGCCCCCCGAGGTCGCCGTCTTGGAGCCGGCGCACCATGACCGAGTCGATGCCGGTGCCGGAGACGACGCCGAGTTGGCCGTAGGCGGCAACGGCGCGGGCCAGCCGCCAGTTGGAGACGGCGACGCCCATGCCGCCTTGGATGATGGTGGGCAGGCGTGCCGGCGAACCTGCGGTTCCGAGGCCGCCTGCGGCGCCTGGTTGGGTAGGAAAGGCAGTAGTCATGGTTGAAGTCCCTCGCGTGAGCGTCGCGTGCGTCGAGGATAGGGCCCGGCGCGCCCTCGCGTAGGGACGCCGCAACCGTCGCGTTCATAGGTCACGCCCGAGCACGGCGAGCGCGAGGCGACAGGCGGCTGCGCTCGCGGCCACCTGCTCACTGCGCCTGAGGATACGCCGCGGCGGGTACCGAAGCGTGCGGTGCAGGGCACAGTGCGGGTTCGCTCGGGTCGGTGCGTGCCCGGCCACGTCGGCACTGGCGGCGTCAGCTGCCGGCCTCGTCGTCGCGCGCTCGCTCCCAGCGCGCCAGGAAGCGCGGGTACTCGCGCGCGAAGAACGCCATCGAGTCGCGCATCTCGAGGAGGCCCCGGCGGACCTCGGGCTCGGCGCGGTCGAGCAGATCGAGGCCGCGCGCGGCCAGCGCCGCCAAGGCGTCGATGCCCTCGAGCCGCCGCCGCAGCAGTGCCGACCAGGCCCCCGGCCGGTTCCGGAAGGCGTCCTTGCGCGCACCAGGTTGGCGGACGCGTTCGATGAGGCTCGACTGCTCGAGGAAGCGCGTCGCCTGGCTGATCGAACCGCGGCTCGCCTGGAGGGTGGCGGCGAGCTGCTCGGCCGTCTGCTCGGGCGGGTCGGCGACGAGCAAGGCGCCGAAGACGCGACCCCACATGCGCGGCAGGCCGAGCGCCTCCATCGCCACGCCGACCTCCTCGACGTAGCGCTGGAGCAGCTCGGACCGGCCGTCGCTCAGGCTCATCCGGCCTCCAGCTCGACCGGCGCGCCGTCGGTGAGCCGGGACGTTCGCTCGGTTGCAGGCTCGCCGGTGTCGAGCAGCGCGCGCAGGTGCTGGCGGCGTTGCAGCGTGCCACGTACGCCTGCCGCCACGCAGCGGCGGTGTTGGCGGAAGTCGAGGGTGTCGACCGGGCAGGGGTAGGCGGGGCGTATGACCAGGTCGGCTTCTCGCAAGCGGGTCTGGGCCTGTTGCCCGAAGCCGATCTCCATGGCGCGAGAGAGTGCCTGCAGGGCGTTCCTCGGGGGCCCGGCCAGAAGTCGCTGGCTGGCGTCGACGGCGATGACCACCTCGCCGCCGAGGTCGCGCGCGACGTCGATGGGGGCGACGTCGGCGTAGGCGCCGTCGGCCAGCAGCGCGTCGCCGCTGCGGGCCGGCGGCAGGATGCCGGCCAGCGCGCCGCTGGCATAGATCGCGTCGGCGGCGTTGCCCTGCGTCATCACGTGCCTGCGGCCGCTGGTGAGGTCGGTGGCGACGGCGGCGAAGGGGATGCGCGCCGCCTCGATGGTTTGCCCCAGCGTGTACTCGGCCAGCAGTGCACGGATGGCGGGCTCGGCGGCCGTGAGGGTGCCCCAGCGGAGCAGCAGGTGGCGCAGCGCGCGTCCTGACTCGAGCACCCTGCGCAGGCGCGCGATCGGGTGTTCGGGGTCGCCGCCGAAGACGCTGGGGAGGCGGTCGCGATCGAGATGCACGAGCACCTGGTACCAGTTCGGGTTGAGCGCGTAGGTGGCGCCGACGATGGCCCCCATCGACACGCCGACGATGGCCGCGGGGTGATGACCGAGGTGCTCGAGTGCGCGCAGCACGCCGATGTGCGCTGCGCCGCGGGCGCCACCACCGGCCAGGACGAGCGCGAAGGGCCGTCCTCTGCGGCGCCGGCTGCGCCTCGAGCGACGGCGCCGGGGTCGGGTGGTGGCGGCAGGGGTGTCGCTCGGGGCTGGCTCGCGCTCTCGCGGGGTGGGCTGCGGCATGCTCGGCCTTCCTGTGCGACTCGTGTCGATGCGGTTGTGCACGTCCCGCGGTGGCCATGGGCACCGTGCCGCGGCTGCTCGGTGCCGTCAGCATACCAGATGTGGGAAGTTTCGAAGAATGCTGAAAGCTCTTTGGCGTCGTGCGCGTGGCCGTCTCAGGGAGGTGTCGTCGCGGGGCTTGGATGGCCCAAGGGAGCCTCAGAAGGGCCAGACGCGCGGGATCACGAGCAGCGCCACGGTCGCCGTGACGGCCAGCAGGGGCAGACCCGCGCGCAGGAAGTCCGTGAAGCGGTAGCCGCCCGGTCCGTACACCATCAAGTTGGTCTGGTAGCCGATCGGTGTCGCGACGGCGCCGGCCGCCGCCACCACGATGGCGATCACGAACGGCATCGGGTCGACCCCCAAGCCCGCCGCGACGGAGACCCCCACCGGGAACACCAGCACGACCGCGGCGTTGTTCGTGATCACCTGGCTGAACAGGGCGGCCAGCGCGAACACCGCCACGAGGTTCGCGAGCGGGTCGTCGCCGGCGAGGCCCACCAACGTCGTCGCCACCGCGCTCGCCAAGCCGGTCGTCTCCATCGCCTGACCCACCCCGATGGCGCTGGCGATGACGACGATCACCG
Source organism: Trueperaceae bacterium (assembly GCA_003567075.1). Taxonomy (GTDB): domain Bacteria; phylum Deinococcota; class Deinococci; order Deinococcales; family Trueperaceae; genus CSSed10-48. The sequence continues at coordinate 8,863 of PXAU01000337.1, read as the reverse complement.
GCCAGTTGACGCTGTTGCGCGCCGCGGTGACGCTCATGCAGCCTGTGGCGAGCAACGCGCACGCGGCCAGCAGCGCAGCCTGCAGCATCGACAGCAGACCCAGGGCGGCCAGCGTCACCATCGCCGCGAGCACGGTGAGCGCCAGGGCGGCCCGCTCGAAGCGCAGCGGGTGGGTGTCGGGCAGCGGGCTCACCAGGAAGAAGTCGCGGCTGTGGGCGTGCCGGTCGGCGAAGCTCGGGGTGGCCTCGAGCAGCAGCGTGTCGCCCGGCCGCAGGATCGTGTCGCGCAGCTGGCCGCCCAGGCGTACCCCGTTGCGGGCCACGGCGACCACCACCGCGTCGTAGCGACTACGGAATCGGCCCTCGCGAATGCTGCGCCCGACGAGCGGCGAGCTGTCGGACACGACCGCCTCGATCAGCGTGCGCTCGCTGCGCGGCGCGTCGAGCTTGAACACCTGATCCGTCGCCGGGGTCAGGCCGTGTCGGCGCTGGAGGTCGATCACCGAACCGACCGCGCCGGCGAGCACCAAGCGGTCGCCGGCGTGCAAGCGTAGCGTGGGCGCGACGGCCGGGTAGACCTCGCCGTCGCGATGCACTTCGATCAGCTGCAGGCCGCTCTCGTCGGCGAGCCGCGAGTCTGCCACCGTGGCACCTGCCAGCGGCCCGCTGCCGTCGACCGTCATCTCGACCGTGTACTCGCGTGGGTCGCCGAAGGGCGCGGGCCTGGGGCGGTCAGCGGGCAGCAACCAACGTGAGGTGCCGATCATGAAAGCCACCCCGATCACGGCTACCGGCACACCCACCCACGCGATCTCGAAGAACCCGAGGCCGCTGCCGCGACGCTCGATGAGCAGCCCGTGCGCCACCAGCGTCGGGCTGGTGCCCACCAACGTGCACAAGCCACCCAGCATCGCGGCGTAGGAGAGCGGCATCATCAGCTTCGAGACCGGAAGGCCGTGCGTCTTGGCCCAGTCCCGCACGGCGGGGATGAGCATCGCGACGATGGGCGTGTTGTTGAGGAAGGCGCTGAAGAACGCCCCCGGCGCCGTGAGCCGCAGCTGCGCCACTGCCAGACCGCCAGGGCGCCCCAGCAGCACGCGCGAGATGTGCTGCACCCCACCCGTCTCGCGCAGGCCGGCAACGACCACGTAGAGCACCGCCACCGTCACCACACCCTCGTTGGCGAAGCCGGCGAAGGCCTGCGCCGGGGTCAGCACCCCGCCGAGTAAGAGCGCCGTCAGGGCCGCCAGGAACAGTGCGTCGGGGCTGACGCGCGTGAGGACCAGGGCGCTCAGCAGGATCACCAGCACGCCGGTCGTGAGGAGCGCATCGGGGGCCATGCATCAGCGTAGCGAGCGTCGACGGGAGGTGCTAGGTGGGCGTGTGCGGCGGGTGCGCGTCCGCCGTGGGCCCCGCCGCCTCGTCCTCCGCGTCGCCCACGCCATCGTCCGCGTCGCCGAAGATGGCGCGGTACAGGTCCATGCCGTGGCTGGTGCGCTCCGGCGCTCCGGGCCGGAGCTTGAAGGTGCGCTCGCCGTCCGGGCGCCGCTCGGCGCGCAAGAAGAGCGTGCCGGCCGCGTCGCGCTCGTAGCGTCGCCGCGCGAAGTCGTCCAGGTGGGTGACGAAGTACACGCGCACACCCGATTCGGTGACGGCGTCGACGATCTGGTGTGCGATCTCCGAGCCCTCGCGCTCGTTGGTGGCGGCGAACGACTCGTTCAGCAGCAGCAGCGAGCCCGGTCTGAGCTCGTCGACGATGGCGCTCATGCGGGCCAGTTCCTCGTCGAGCTTGCCGCTCGTCATGGAGGCGTCCTCCTCGCGCTTGAAGTGCGTGAAGATGCCGGCGCAGGCGCCAGCGCGCAGCGAGCGTGCCGCCACCACCATGCCCGCTTGCAGCATCAGCTGGGCCAGGCCCACGCTGCGCAGGAAGGTCGTCTTGCCGCCCTGGTTGGCCCCCGTGACGATCACCAGGCTGGCGGCCTGTGGCGCGACGTCGTTGTCGACCGGCGGCTGATCGGCGCTCAGCGCCAGGCACGGGTCGTAGAGGCCCTGCGCCTGCCACGGCCCGGGCGCGTCGGCGACAGGCTCGGGCAGACAGGTGGCGGCACCGAGCTCGCCCAGACGCTCGGCCAGGTTGAGGCAGCCGACGTAGAAGGCCATCTCGCTGCGCAGCGCGTGGAAGAAGCCAGCCACCTGCTCGCTGGCTTGCGCGAGCGTCACCGACACGCCCTCCAGGATGCGGTCGCGCACCTCGTCGAGGGCGCGCACGCCGTTCTCGTCAGCGGGATCGAGTTGGTAGCTGAAGGCGGGCTCGCGGCGCCGCCGCAACGGTGGCCACCAGCGTTCCAGCCTGGTCCAGACGCGTGCCCGGGCCCTGCCGTGGTGCAGCACGATGTCGCGCGCTTTGTTGGCGGGGCCCAGGCCTGCGCTGACGCGAATCCCGGCCGTGAAGCGCAGTGCGCGCAGGTGGCGTTCCATCTCGCGCAGCGCAGCGTCGTCCAACTCGCGCCGGATCAGCTCGAAGAAGACGCGCAGCGCGTCCGAGGCGACGTGCTCGCCGCGCCTGTCGGCCAAGCGCCGCAGCGCCCGGAGCGACTCCAGGTAGGCCAGCAGCACGTCGCGCGCATGTCGCACGATCGAGGCCGGTTTGCGCGGCATGAAGGCCCACGAGGCCTGCTCCGCGCGCTCGATCGCTGCCACCGCAAGAGCGTAGAGCGCCCGCGCGTCGTTCGGGTGCGCGAGGCAGTCGCGCACCACCGCTTGGCGGTAGGCGATGGCGTCAAGGTCCGTGAGCGGTGCGAGCAAGGCGCGCTGGGCGATGTCGGCGATTCGCTTGTCGCCCCTCGCCATGGCCGCGGTGAGCGTGCTCAGCTCGAGGTCCTGCACGAGCGTCGCAGCCTGCCGCGGGAGCCGACCGTGGGTGTCGAACTCGCGATCCGGGTGCAGTAGCCGCGGTCTCACGAGCGCAAGCGGCGCCGCAGCTCGGCGTAGGTGAGTTGATGCGCGCGGGCGATCGCGATCGCGTGCGCGCGGCCGTCGGCGGGACGCCGCCGGAGCTCGAAGGTGCGCCGGGCGGGATCCTCTGGATCGACGCCGCACACCAGGCTCACCACCGCCGGATCCAGCCCGGCCAGCTCGTCGATGAACGTGACCCACACGCCCAGCACATCCTGCTCCAGCAGCCGCGAGAGCACCTGCCGGCCGACCAAGGCCGCGTCGTGCGAGGTCGTGGCGGTGAGGGCCTCGTTTAGAATCACGACCGAGCGGTCGGTGGTGTGTTCGAGCAGCGCGTGCATGCGCATCAGCTCGTCCTGGAACTTGCCTCGCAGCGTGCGCACGTCCTCCTCCTGCTCGAAGTGGGTGAGCACCTGATCGAACAGGTAGAGCGACGCCTCACGCGCAGGGACCGGGCACCCCAGCGCCGCCAGGTAGTGCAGTTGGCCGAAGGTCCGTGCGAAGGTCGTCTTGCCGCCCTGGTTGGCGCCGGTGACCACGAAGATGCGCTCCTGAGGGCGCAGCTCGAAGTCGTTGCACACCACGCTCCCGCCGCCCGCCAGCAGGCCGTGGGCCAGTGCGGCGTCGTAGGCGTCGCGTGCGCGTACCGCCTTGTCGTCGGCCGACACGCTCGGGTAGCAGAAGGGCAGCCCCGCGCGCTCGAAGCGCGCCACGTACTCGAGGGTGGTCAGGTAGAACTGGACTTCGCGGTCGAAGGTCGCGACGACCGGATCGAGGTACGTCTGGTAGTGCCCCGCGAACGCCTCCAACGCGCCGAACGCGTCGGGGTACAAGCGTGCCACGCGCTCGAGCACGGCTGACTCGATCTGGTTCGCGGCCGGGTCGTCGCGACGGCTCTCGCGGCGCCGGCGGCGGGGCTCGCCGCCGAAGCGCTCACCGCTGAAGCGCGCGAAGGTGCGCGCGATGGCGGCGCCGTCGTCGGGTGCCTCGCTGGCTCGGCGAACCACCACCCGGTCCTGCTCCACGGTGAGCTCGTAGCGCACGTCGTCCAGCGCGCCTTCGATGTGCATCGCCTCGGTCTGGAGCGACGTGAACGCCGCACCGCTGGTGTAGCGGTCCACGTACGCCGCCAGGGCCCGAAGCGCCCGCGAGCCCGGGGGGTGTTCGGCGAGGCCGCTGGCCAGGCGCGAGACCGCCGAGCAGTAGGTGAGCGCGGCATCGAGGTAGACCCGCCAGCCCTGGCGCGGATCGAGCAGCGCGGCGGCGCGGGCGCGCTGCTCGCGGACCAGTCGCATGTCGCGGCCGAAGCCGGCGATCACGGTTCGGCGCGCGTCGTCGGCCAGATCGAAGAACACCTCGTGGCGGTAGGCGACGTCGTCGGGATCGGTGAGCGGCGCGTGGAAGAAGGGCGTCAACTCGTACGCCTCGCGCCCGGCCGTGATGGTCGCGACCACCTGGTCCAGGTGCAGGTCGGTGAAGCAGGCGGGCTCCGCAGCTGCTGCCGCGGCCACCGCGTCGCTCGCTGCCCCGCTCGGGACCTCGACGGGGCGGCGCTGGAGCACGCTCGGTCCTGTCACTGGTACGCCTTCCACGCCCATCGTCTCGGCCCACGGTAGCAGCATGTCGTCGCCAGCGGCGTTCCGTGCTTCCTGCTCGAGTGTCAACGCACCGGGTCGACCGTCGTGATCTCGCCCTCGTCGTCACCGAGCGCGAGCCTCCCGTCGGGCTGGACCTCGTAGTAGTCGCCGAACTCGACCTCACGGCGGTAGCGGTCGCCGCTCTCGCTGAAGACGGGCGTCAGGACGCTCTCGAAGACGGTGCCGTCGGCGAAGGTCTGCCGCACCCACGCGGTGCTGTCCGATTCGAGGCAGAGGTGGATGTCGCTAGCGTACTCAGGGTGCTCGTGGCGCCATTGCCCCAGGGGTGCGCAGGTCTCGTCGATACGGGTGCTCGTCGCCTGGCCGGTGCCCGCCGCGCCACGGCCCTCGCCCTCGCGTGGGCCGCAGGCGGACACGGCGACCAGGACCAGTCCCAACGGCACCAGGCGCATGGCGTGGAGCGTGCTCATACCTCCGACGGTAGGCTGCGCGTCAGCCGCCGCGCAAGGTGCGATATGACCAGGCGCGGGGCAGCCGTCGTGCGCTTGGAGGTGCTTCGAGCCCGCTTCAGCCTGGCTCGAGCGTCTCGCCCAGGCGCTCGTGAATCACGGCGAGCGCGTCTGCGATGGCGCGCGCCTCGTCCGTGTCGTCGGCCCGTGCCCACGCGCGGGCGCCGGCCAGCGTCTCCTCGAGTTGGCGCGCCAGATCGTTACGGAGCGCCATGGCCTCGTAGGTCGGGTGCAGGTGCGTCTCAGTGACGCCCTCACCGGCGGGGCCGAGCGTCTCGTCGTCTGGGCTGCGATCGGTGGGTACGTTCCGGATGCGGTCGTCCGCGTCGCGCATGGGAGCCTCCGTTCGTCGCTCGACGGTGTGTCCGAGGTCTACGCGATCCGTTCAGCGTGTCGTACGTCGAGGGTACACGCGAGCGCGCTGGACGCGGGTTGGCCGGGAGGCCGAGCGCGATGGGGCCAAGGCGTCTCGACGGCGGCTCAACATGCGTTCAAGATAGTGAACGTATGTTCAGCTCGTACGCCCGGGGCGGCGTCGCCGACCGCGTCACCTACGGACGACCGCTCGACCCTGGCCCGCATTCGTGACGCCGCGCTGGTCTGCTTCGCCGAGCAGAGCTTGAGCGCGACCACCGTGCGAGCGATCGCCGCGCGCGCTCGACCATCCGCGCGGCGTTGCGGCGGTGCTCACGCTCTGGTCGCTCGGGGCGCTCGCGCTGCACGAGCACGTGGAGCGCGAGCTCGGTGTCGCCCTGACCGGCCCGGTCGGCGCGACCCAGCGGCACCCCGGCTATACCGTGCCGGCGCTCGAGATCCTCACGCGCGGGCTGCTCGCGCCGGGCACGTACGAACGGATCGCTGCCCACAACGACCCGAGCGGCAGTGATGACGAGGAGGGCGCATGACGACACCCGTGATCGAGGTTCGCGGCCTCGTCAAGGACTACGCCCGCACGCGGGCGCTGGCTGGCGTCGACCTCAGCGTCGAAATCGGCGAGCTGGCGCTCACAGGACGCACCACCGCCCGGGCGTACCTGGAGCACCTGGCGGCTGCTTGGCGGCTGCGGCTCAGTCCTTCTTGGACGCGCTGCGGCCGGTGGTCTTCTTCGCCGTGGTCTTCTTGGCGGCCACCTTCTTGCCGCTCGTCTTGCCGCTCGTCTTGGCGCTCGTCTTGCCGCTCGTCTTGGCGCTCGTCTTGGCGCTCGTCTTCGCAGCGGTCTTGCGGGCAGACTTCGCGTCGCTGCGGGGGTTGGGCGCGACCTCGGCCAGCAGCTCGCGCTCGGCCTGGTACCAGTCGTCGACGTCGTACCCGTGGACGTAGCCGCGGGTGACGAACTTCTCGTACGCACGCCGCTCGATGGTGGCGGGCGTGAGGCCGACGGTGGCGGCGGTCACGGGGGGTCGGCCGGCGCCACGCTGGCGGGCGCTGGTGGGTGCGGTGTCGGACATGCGATGCAACCTCCTCGAGATTCGCAATGAACGGTGCTTCGATCGGTGCCGTAGCGCAGCTGGCACGTCGATCAGGTCGGTCCCGCCTGCGAGGCGGGGCTGACAGTGGGGGACGTTAGCACTCCGGTGGCGACGGTCGATGAGAACCTTGGCGATGGGTCACGGCCGAACGCACGTTCGCCAGCGCTGCCGCAGCATTCGCGGCGGGTGTCACGATGACGTCATGCCCGCTCCTCCGGGCACAGCCCGCCGGCTCGACGATGGGCGAGCGATGACGCTCTTCCTCGCCGGCGACGTCATGCCTGGGCGCGGGCTCGATCAGGCGCTCCCCCAGTCGGTCGATCCCTGCCTGTTCGAGTCGCACGTCCGCGACGCCCGCGTCTACCTGCGCCTGGCCGAGCGGGCGAACGGCCCGATCGACCTTCCCCTCGAGCCGGCCGCGGTGTGGGGCGAGGCCTTGACGGAACTCGAGCGGGTTCGGCCGGCGGCCCGGCTGATCAACCTCGAGACCGCCGTCACCGACGCCGGGCGGCCCTGGCCGGGCAAGGGCATCCACTACCGCATGCACCCCGCCAACGTGCGGCTGCTCACGGCTGCGGCCATCGACGTCGCCGTGCTCGCGAACAACCACGTGCTCGACTGGGGCCGCGAGGGTCTCGCCGACACGCTGCGGGCGTTGGCGCCCACCGGCGTGCAGGGCGCGGGCGCGGGCGAGGACGCGGAGCAGGCCTGGGCGCCCGCGGTCGTGCCCACGCCGGCGGGGCGCCTGCTCGTGGTCGCCGCCGGCTTCCTCGATGCTGGTGTGCCGCCCGATTGGCGCCCGGGCCCTGACCGGTCGGGGGTCGCGCTCGTGACCGACACCTCGAACCCCGGCGCCGACGCGCTCGCTCGGCACGTGCTCGCGCGCCGTCGCCCGGGCGACAGGGTGGTGCTGTCGCTTCACTGGGGCCCGAACTGGGGCTACGCGGTGGAGCCGTGGAAGCGCGCCTTCGCTCACCGGCTCATCGATGCCGGCGCCGCCGACCTCGTCCACGGCCACTCGTCGCACCATCCGCTCGGTATCGAGGTCCACCGGGAGCGAGCGATCCTCTACGGCTGCGGCGACCTGATCAATGACTACGAGGGGATCGGTGGCCGCGAGGCGTACCGCGGCGAGCTGTCGCTGCTGTATCTGCCGACGTTGGCGCCCGACGGCGCCCTGATGGCGCTCGAGCTCGTTCCCATGCGCCTGCGCCGCTTCCGGCTCGAACGCGCACCGTGCCAGGACGCCTCGTGGTTGCGGCGGACCCTGGACCGCGAGAGCCGCGCCTTCGGTACGCGCGTCGAGGCCGCTGGTGACCGGCTGGCCGTGCGCTGGGCGTGAGCGCGCCGTGCGCTGGAAGCGATTACGCTGCGCGTTGGGCCTGAGCGAGCCGGGCGCTCAAGAGGCGTCCGCGAGGAAGGCCTCCTCGGCCGCCAGCGTCGCCGCGTGCTCGGTCAGGGCCTGGAACAGCGCGACGGGCACCGTGATCGCGCCGACGCCCAGCGCCAGCAGGTCGCGGAAGGCCTGGGGCGAGCGGACGGAGGCCACGAGCAGGCGTAGCTCGCTGCCGCCGTCACCCCGCCCGTAGGCGCGCACGGTCGCTTGCATCGCGGCGATCACGGCGAGCCCATCGCGACCAGCGTCCTCGAGCCGACCCAGGTACGGCGCGGCGTAGCGCGCGCCCACGAGCGCCGACCAGAGCGCTTGCTCGGGCTCGTACACCGCCGTCATGGTGACCGGCACGCCGTCAGCGGCCAGCGTCGCCGCCGCGGCCAGGCCCTCGCGCGTGGCCGGCAGCTTGGTCACGACGTTCGCGTCCATCCCCGAGGTCCGCGCGAGCGTCTGTGCCTCGCGCGCGTCGGCCAGCATGCCCGCGACGTCGCGGTGTCGCACCTGCACGTGCACCGCGCGAGCGCCCAGCGTCGCGACGCGCTGCAGGAAGCCGGGCAGGTCGTCCCACGCCAGGCCCGCGCGCTTCATCAGCGTCGGGTTGGTGGTGACACCGTACACGAGCGGGTCGGGGAGCGCACGCTCGAGGTCGGCGAGGTCGGCGGAGTCGAGGTAGAGGTGCATGGTGGCGCGTCCTTCCGTCGTTTGAGACGAGGTGCCGGCGAGCCTCGGCCAGCGCGCGCTGGCCACCCCGGCAGCGGGGCAGCCACGCTGCCCTCAGCCTACCCGCGCGCGAGCGACGCCGTCGGGCGCGGGTCGGGCGGGTGGTACAGTCCTGCCAAGCCAGACGGGTGCGGGTAACGAGGCGAGCGGCGAGGAGGTCGCAGATGCGTGTTGGAATCGTCGGCGCCGGTTCGATGGGCAACGCCCACGCAACCGGCTG
>PXAU01000057.1 GCA_003567075.1 Trueperaceae bacterium | reverse complement strand
GCCTGCAAGAACATCGGCACCACCCATGTCACCAACGGCGCCTACCGCCTGCACCCGATCGAGTGGAACGTGGGCGAGGTCGCGGCGCTGCTGGCGGACCGCTGCCTCCGCCGTGAGCGCACCCCGCAGGCGCTGCACGCCGACCCGGGCGAGGTCTCCTCCTTCCAGGACGAGCTCGTGCGGCACGGCATCGAGCTCGCATGGCCGCGGGTCGAGGCCTACTGACGTGAGGGCGGCTCAGAGCGCGTCATCTCGACACTGAGCGTCGCTTGCGGCAGGTTCGCTCCGTGTTCACGGAGCGCGCCTACCAACCGGGCCGTGTCGAGCGCGTCGGCGCGCTGCCCCTCGCGCAGCGCCTGCAGCGCGGCCGTTCCGGCCGCCTGACCGAGCATCAGGCAGGCGGGTTGGTCGCGGATCGCGCCGTGCACGGGCACGTCGCTCGAGACGCTGCGGCCAGCCACCCACAGGTTGCCCCAGCCGCGCGGCACCAGCACACCGTACGGGATGCCGTACGACTCGCCCGGGGCGAGCGCGTCGCGCTCCTCGAACGAGCGGCGGTAGCGCTCGTACTCCTCGGGCGAGGCGTCGTAGACGTGGACGTCGACCTGCTTGCAGTAGATCGCCACCTGGTCGGGGAAGTGCCTGCGCGAGGCGTAGTCGGCGTAGTCGAGCTGGTACTCGCCGACCACGCGGCGCGACTCGCGCACGCCCAGGAGCGATGCGGTCGCGATCAGCCGGGCGTCCTGGCAGCCCGGCACGTAGCGCCGGAAGAACTCGGTGTACTCCTCGGCCAACGCCCGACCCCGCCGCATGGCCTCGGAGAGGCCGGCCTGGTCGAGCGCATCCGTGCCGAACAGGTGCCCGGCGTTGAGCGTGGCGTGTCGGGGGCCGCTGCGGAAGAGCCCCGGCACGTGCCGATCGGGTTGCGAGAAGAACCCGTCACGCAGCGCGCGCTCGACGGCCTCCTGCTGGAGGCCGCGGTGGAAGGTGTCGTAGTCGATGCCTTCGACGAGGCCGCACAGGGTCGGCGGCATGATCCGCTCGGTGTCGCGCCCGGCGCGCAGCGTCCCGGCACCGCAGAGGTCCGCCACGGTCGCGTCGCCGCTGGCGTCGACCAGCGTCGGCGTCTCCACGAAGGCGTACCCCTCGACGCCGTGCACGACCACGCCCTCGACCGTTCCCGTCGCGGCGTCGGCCTCCGCGTCGATGACGCGGCTGAAGAAGCGCACCTCGACGCCCGCCGCGGCGCACCACTCGTCGAGCAGGCGCTTGTAGCCCTCCGGGTCGTAGCCGAAGCCGCGGTCGTGCCGGGTGGTCCAGAACGAGCGGTCGTAGCTCGGCGCGATGTGGCCGCGCTCGTACATCGCCTCGACCAGCGCCAGCATGAGGCCACCGATGACGGTCTCCCGGCCGTTCGACAGGTGCGACCAGGCCGAGACCAGCGCCGACGTCCCCATGCCGCCGAGGCAACCGGTCGCCTCCAGCAGCAGCACCCTGGCGCCGAGGCGCGCCGCGGCGATCGCCGCTCCGCATCCGGCGGGGCCGCCGCCAGCGACCACCACGTCGTAGCCGCGCTGGCGCGGCATGCTGCGCTGCAGCGTGTAAGGCGCCTCCGTCACCCCGTCCTCCCGCCCGGTGGCCGCACGCCGTCGAGCACCCGCAGGTCGTCGCGCATCGAGCCGTCGTTGCCGTAGCTGAGCGGCGCGATGAAGCAGTCGCGGATCCGGTCCCGGCGGCGGTCACGGTAGCGGCACCACACGTGGTACCACTCGCCCCGCCAGCTGAAGAAGTCGCCGTGGGCATAAGGCGTGTCGAGATCCCAGCCGCGGCCCACCAGACCACGGTGGACGTAGGGTCCGAACAGCTCGGTCGAGGTGGCGTAGAACCCGGAGCAGCTCAGGTAGTAGATGCCGTCGCGCTCGTGCAGCGAGTTCTTGTCGCTGCTGGGGAACACGCCGCGCCGGTCGAGCGCCAGGCGCCGCGGCGCGTCGGCGAAACCGCGCAGGTCGTCGTCGAGCGGTGCGATCCAGTAGTCGTGCATGCCGTAGATGAGGTAGGGCGTGCCGCCCTCGTCGACGAAGACCGTGGGGTCGAACGAGTCGACCAGCGGCCCACCGAGGGCGTCGACGAACGGTCCCTCGGGGGTGTCCGCCACGGCGACGCCGATCGCTCGGCTGCGGTCGGAGAAGAACCAGTAGTAGCGCCCGTGGCGCTCGACGACGTCGCCCGCCCAGCAGTCGGTATGGCCCGCGCCCAGGTACGTGTCGGCCGGATCGATCGTGCCGACGTGGGTCCAGGTGCGCAGGTCCGCGGAGCGGAAGATGCGCCAGTCCGGCATCACCCAGTCGTCGACGCCGAAGCCGACGTCGTGCCCGGTGAACAGGTAGCAGACCTCGCCGACGACGAGCGCGTGCGGGTCCGACATGCCGGGCTGGTCGATGAGGGGGTTCGTGAGTGGGCGAACGGGCATCGTGGACTCCGGCGCGAGCGGCAGGCGTGGGGCCTCAATCCCCGGCCGCGTCGAGCACCGCCACGGGTTCGGGCGGGCCAGGGCTCGCCCGCCGCTCGTCACCGCCCTGCACGAGGCGCCGCAGGTCGCGGCCGCTCGGTTGCTGGAACACCCGCAGGCCGAACTCCGGCGCGATCGCCAGGAGGTGGTCGAAGACGTCGGCCTGCACGCCCTCGTAGACCGCCCAGCGGGTGTCGGCCACGAACACGTAGACCTGCAGCGGCAACCCCTCCGGCGTGGGCTCGAGTTGCCGCACCAGGAAGACCATGTCGCTGCGGATGTCGGGACGGGCGCGCAGGTAGGCCTCGACGTAGGCGCGGAAGGTCCCGATGTTGGTGAGGCGGCGCGCGTTGACCGGGTGCTGCGCGGCTTCGGG
>PXAU01000032.1 GCA_003567075.1 Trueperaceae bacterium | reverse complement strand
GAGGAGATCCTGCGCGTGAAGGGCTACCTGATCGTGCGCCGCAACCAGGTGCGCGACTACCTCGACGTGGCCGCGCTCAGCGAGCGTGTAGGGCGTCCTCGCGCAGCCCAGGTGCTCGCCGGCATCGACGCGTACTACGCCGATCAGCACGAAGGCGGTGACGGTGTCGCGACGCAGCTGGCGCGGCAACTCGCGCAGCCGCGCCCGCGAGACTCGCGCACCACGCGCCAGCTGCATCGCTACAAGCGACTCGACGAGCGCTGGCATGCCTGGGAGGCGGTGACGGAGGTATGCCACACGCTGGCCGACCTGATGCTCGAGACGGGGCTGGCGACGGGGCTAGCGACGTGAGGAGCCGCCTACGCTTTCGCAACGTCGATGCGACACCCTCAGACCCCGTCGAGACGTGGCCGTTCGAGGGCGTGCTGGCAGCCGTGGAGCGAGGATCGTTGGTCGACTGGCGGCGGTTGATCGCTGCCGTTCGGCGTGAGCCGTGGGGGCCCGTGGCACGCGATCTCGAGCAGGCCCTGCAGGTCGTACGGCCGTACGGTACGGCGCCGCTGCTGGAGCGGGCGCTGGTGCGGGCCCGGGTGGCGACGGTCGAAGCCGAGCGCGAAGAGGTGGCGCGCCGGGGCCGCGCTGCCCTCGAGTCCTCGGGCTTGGCTCGCGCCGCCTTCGCCGAGCGGGTCGGCACGTCCAACAGCCGACTCTCGACCTACCTGAGCGGGCGCGTGGTGCCGGCCTCGACGATGCTCGTTCGCATGGAGCGCGTTGCGGCACGCGCGTCGCACGCCACACCCCAGGCCGCGAAGCGCGAGAGGTGCTGAACCACCCGCGCCCTACCCTGAACCGGTACGCCGCCAGCGAGCGCCTATCCTGGCCGAGAGAGCGCGAGAGGAGGCGTGTCCATGGCCCGAACCGTTCCGCACCCCCGCTTGGCGATCGACGCCGCGCCGCTCGTCACGCGCTTGCAGCGCACCATCGAGGACACGGTGCGGCGCTTCGGCCTGGACGGTGTCGTCCTGGGCGTCTCCGGCGGCGTCGACAGCGCGGTGGTGTCGGCGCTGGCGGCGCGGGCCCTGGGGCCCGAACGCGTGCTGGCCCTGCTGTTGCCCTACCGCGACCTCGGCGCCGCGTCGCTGGAGCGGGCCGAGCGCTGGATCGCGCACCTCGGCCTGCGCAGCGAGCGCGTCGACATCACGCCGATGGTCGACGCCTACGAGGCCACGCAGCCCGACATGACCTGGCACCGCCGCGGCAACGTGCAGGCGAGAGCGCGGATGATCGTGCAGTTCGACAAGCTCACCCAGTACGGCCTGCTGCCCATCGGCACCGGCAACCGCAGCGAGTCGCTGCTCGGGTACTTCACCGAGCACGGCGACGACGCGCCGAAGCTGGAGCCGCTGGCCGACCTGTACAAGACCCAGGTGTGGCAGCTGGCCGAGCATCTGGCCGTGACGGACGAGATCGTCGAGGCCGTGCCGAGCGCCGGCCTCGAGCCCGACCAGACCGACGAGGGGGACTTCGGTGTGTCGTACGCCGAGATCGACCTGATCCTGGCGCTCCTCGAGGCGGGCTTCGACGACGAGGCCGTGCTGGCCGAGGGCGTGTCGCCTGAGGCCCTCGAAGCCGTGCGCGAGCGGGTGGTGGCGACGCGCCGCAAGCGCCTGCCGACCGTTGCGCCGGCCGTGCAGCCGACGGCCCACGATCCGACGGTGTTCGTGCGGCGTGCACCTTCGCCGCCGAGGCGACCTACCGGGTCGCGGAGCCGGCCTTGATCACGAGCGCTGCGCCGGACGCGTGGCTCTCCTGCGGTTCCTGCGGCGCCGGCATCGGCCAGCACTCCGTGTCTTTCGCGGCGACGGACTCCGACGGCAACGTGACCGTGGCGGGGCGGAGGATGTTCGTCTGGGCGCACTGCTGAACCCCTTCGGCTCCCGCAGCGGGACGTGATCGGTCCGCACGGTGGGGGCCCAGGCCTCGCTGCAGGAACGCTTTGGAAACGCTTCGCCGGGCACGCTGGGAGCGGATGGATAGCCAGGGTGCGCCCGGCGCAGGGCCTTGGCCTGGCCGCGGCTGCGGCCATACGCAGCGCGGCCGCGAGAGCAGCGGCCTCGAACCGAACGGAGGTGCGTGCACGGCGCGGCTGCAGGTGACCCGGAGCCCTTCGGACGAGAGGACGGATGACGATGACCCTTCAGGACTGCATCGCGTTCGCGACGGCGAACCCAATCTGCTTCATGGCCACGGCCGACGGTGCGCAACCGCGCGTGAGGACGATGATGCTCTGGTACGCCGACGAGAGTGGCTTCTACCTGATCGCGCCCTCCACCAAGGCGGTCGTCGAGCAGCTCGAGCGCAATCCCAAGGTCGAACTGTGCTTCTTCAACAACCCGTCGGAGGTGATGGACGCCAAGCAGCTGCGTGTCACGGGCGAGGTCGAGTTCATCGCTGACGAGGCGATCAAGGACCGCGCGTACGAAGCGCGCGCCTTCCTCGACCAGATCGTCGGGCGCTCGCTTCGCTCGATCACCCAGCCGTTCCGGGTCGGTTCCGGCGAGGCGCACTTCTGGACCATGCACGACGTCCTACGGGAGGCCGAACTCGAGCGCATCCGCTTCTGACGAGATGCAGACGTAGTCGCGGGCTCGGGCAGCGCCGGCATCGACATGGCCGCCGGCCGCCATCGTGAACGCCTCAGGCGTCGATGTCGGGCAGCGCGAGCGCGCCCGAGCGCACGTCGTCCAAGACGCTCGCAGGGGGCCGGCCCGCGTGCCACGCCGCGGCCATCGCTCGCATGATCGGCGCGGTGCGGCTGAAGAACGCCTCGTACCCCTCGCACAGGTGGTTCTGGCCGGGTTCGCCGTCGACCGAGCGCGCCACGCGGT
>PXAU01000177.1 GCA_003567075.1 Trueperaceae bacterium | reverse complement strand
GGCGACGGCCGCGACGACGCCCCGCCCGAAGGCGACGCCGAGGGCGTCGAGCGCGACGCGCTGGAGCGCTTCCTGGAGAGCCTGCGCGAACGCCCCAGCCTGAGCGAGGAGGAGCGGGCGGCGGCCGAAGCGGAGCGTGACGCCGAGCGCGACGCCGGCGACGCCGACCTCGAGGGCGCCGACGTGCGCGAGGATCCCGACGCCTCGCTCGACGACGGTCAGCGCACGCCCGCCGAGCGGCGCGACGACCTCGAGCCCGACACGAGCCTGGAGATGCCCGAGCGGGGCGGCGAGGGCGAACCGACCGACGAGGAGGCGCGCGACGACGAGGACCCGGCCATGGGTGCCGACCCCGGCGACGAGGCCGCGGGCGACCCGGACGAGCTCGAGGAGGGCTTGGGCGAGGACGCCTTCGACGCCGCCGGCGACCCTGGCACCGATCCGGGACGTGACGACGAGCAGCCCGGCGAGAGCGGCATGGGCGGCGACGAGCCCGAACTCGACGCCGGCGAGGGCGACGACGCCGGTGTCGGCATCGGCCGCCCCGATCCCGGCCACGACCAGGTCCCCGACCCCGCTGGCGACCTCGAGGCGCTACCCGGCATCCTCGGCCCCGGGCCCGAGACGCTCGGCGGCCGCGTGCGCCTGCCCGGCCGCGGCAGCGACATCGAGCTAGCGCCCGACGCCGCCGCCCGCTTCGAGCGCGCGGTGGAGCAAGCCGTCACCGACGGCTCCGTCCCGGTCGAGTACCAAGAGGTGATCCGGAACTACTTCAGGTGAGGGGGGCTACATTATGCCGACTCTGGAATCGCCGCACTCTGCGTCGATACCGTTCACGTAGGCTTAACAGGGTTGGTTGCCGGTCGTAGCCTGGGGAGTGCAAAGGCTGGGCCGCCCGAGGAAGCTAGAGCACGAGTTCGCGGCTCCTGACTTGTGCTGGGTTTCGGGTTCCTGGCGGCGTCCTTCCCACCGGCTCTGGTGGATCGGGTGCTGCCCGGGGGGGCGGAGCAGCGTTGGCTACTGTTGCCGTCGAAGTTGGTGGCACATGCCGTGCCGTCGATAGCGTTGTAGGCCTCTGAACTGCCCTGGATTCGCTCATTGAGCCAGCACGCTTGCCCAAGGGCAGTAACCGGGTCGACGGTGATAACCACAGTCCGCTCCTTGCCCGAGAACTCAAGACGGGTGCAGCAGGCCAGCAGTCGACCCGAGGGCGGCGCCATCTACACGCTCAACACCTTTCCGCCCCCTTTCCAACAACACCCCCCTCGAACTCATCAAGAGGATCACCTCGTGGGCACTAACGTCCCAATCCGCACACGGGCCTGAGCCCCGTCTTCGACAGGGCTCAGGCCCGTACGTTCAGCCTAAATCAGACTAGCGCTGTGAAGTCCAGCTACCAGCCACAACGAGAAGGGCAGCGTTGGCCAGAACAAAAAGCGCCATTGAGACAAAGATCCTCTTGCCAGTGTTCTTCATACTGCACCCTTCTTCCGACTACCTCGCAATAAGAGCGAGACAAGTCACCGACAGATTCTGACTGCCGGCGTCAGGGCCTCCCAGCCCAGACTGAATGGACGCGGCCGAAACCGCAGGACGCAGATTGTGATTCGGATTCGACACAAGTAACAAGTACAAGTACAGTCTCCTCCGCTCCCAATCTCTTCCGGACGCAAGCACAGACGATTACCCGAGGGCATACCGCCGAACGCTTGGGGTCGGCACGGACTTCTCCCGATTACGTACCGACTCTGGTAAGACTAGCTAGACGGCATCAGAGGGTCAATAACCTCAAGCCTTCGTCGGCTACGTTCAAGCTTAAGCCTGGCACTTAAGTGGGCTCTAGATCAGCGATTATGCGACTTCTCCCATGCTCCAGGCTGCGATGGTGCTAGCGTCACGACATGGACGCGACTCGCAGCCAAGCACAAGCACGGGAGGGCCCGCCGGCTGAGGAGTTGACCGATGATGTAGTCCTAGAAGCGCAATGTCGTCTGCCCGGCGTTGAGATACGAAGCCCAATTCAGGCCTGGGCATATCTCGAGGATTTCGGGGCAGGTATCAAGGCGTACCACAAGCTTACTGACCCGTCTCCAGTTGACGATCGATGGCTGGGCGTGTGCCTATATCAGGAGATGCAGGATCTTGAGGCTCTTACGGTCCTCACGAGAGCTCTAACACGCGGCGAGGAGGCAGCCAGGATCAACCTTGCACATCTCCTTAGGTTTCTTGAGCGCAGCGACGAAGCGCTTGACGCGCTTCGCCAAGTACGTATGGAGAGCCTAAGCCCATATGATGTGGTCTTCTTTCTTCGCGTCTCATCAATGCACGAGGAGAACAACGGGAGTCTTCGTGAGGCGCTGCGGCTCGCCGAAGAGGCGTGGAGACGTGTGCAGATCCTGCCAGAGTTCCCCCTGCTCGCACCTTCGGTTCTAGCCCAACTGGCGATCCTTCATGGACGGATCGGTCGAGCGCAGCGCGCGCTTTGGTTCCTTGAGCGCGGACTACAGACTACTGAGGGACACGAAGAACTCAAGGTGAGGCTAAGGCGGGCCGCCGTACTGAACACACTCGGACGTCACCATGAGGCTGAGGCCGAGCTCGAAGCGGTTAGGCGCCTTGGCCTACCGGCCAACTTCGATCCCGAGTTGAACTCTCTTTACGGCGAAATCCACTGGTCTCGCGGCCACGTGGAACCTGCCATCGGGCGGTTCGATCATGCCGTCGAGCGGGCGATGGAGCTGCAGGTGGTGTACGAGGAGTTCATCGCTCGCTTGGCGCTCACGGCGCTGCAGAGCGTGCAGGGCGACCTCGCGGCGGCGGCGCGGCACCTGGCGCGGGCGCAGACGCTCATCGTGGACAAGTCCGATCGCTTGGCCTACCGCTTCCGAGAGAT
>PXAU01000234.1 GCA_003567075.1 Trueperaceae bacterium | reverse complement strand
GTTGTCCCAAGAGAAAGCGTCAAGTCCATGTACGAGCTCCCTTTGAGCATCAAAAAAGAAAAACGTAAATAACCGATGAAATATAACTTTGACCTCTTTCCCCAAATATATAATAGCAGGATTAAAAAGGCAGTTATCGCTGCCATAGACCGGCCGACTATCCTCTCTGAATTAGCTGGAAACATAGCAGAAAAGCTCAAACTTGATAAAACTCCTAGAATAACTGCCCATATAAACGCGCTAGAAAAGTTGTATGTCTTGAAAACATTAACCCCGAAACTTAAAAAATCACGTCCCGGCAGAGTTTACGCTTTAACCGACAAAGGCAAGAAAATTAAAAGGCTAATCTGCGGCAAGGATAATACCTCCTACATCTACTATGAACCTGAAAAGTTTAACTGGCATTCATACGGCTGGTGCCTTACCGGGACTCAGAAAAAATCAATCATTTCAATACTCGAAAAGAAGCCGCTGCGCCCGATAGAAATAAAACATAACATCCGGGAAAAATACAAAAACAGGAACAATGCCTGGGGGATAACTTTCCAGAATTTAAACGATATTTTACAATTAATGGTAAAACGCAAAATCGTTTCAGTTAAAGAAGAACAGGCAAAGAAAAAGAAAAAACCAATAAAAAAATACAAGCTCACGAAAAAGGGCATGGAGATACAATCCCTGATTCTGCTGCCTCGAATCAACTAAGTATTTTTACAATTTATTTTTCAACTCTTCTTCAAACAACTCAATGAATTTTTCATTCGAGAATATTTTGTCAAGCAACGGGTCAAGCTTGTTCCTTTTCTCAAGCGCGCTCATCATTTTATCCTGCTCGGTTTTAAGCATTGCAAGACTTTCCTGTAATTTCCGGTTTTCCTGTTTCAATTTGTTCATATCATCGAAATGGACGGTCTCTGCCGTCTTTTCTTCGTTAATCCCTTCCCTGTCGATATACCGCTGAGGCTGCTTGGATGTCATGCTCCATCCATACCTGTAGCAAAGCTGATATTGGTTCAAGCGGTTACAGTAATAAGTGGCCGAACTATGCCTGAAAAGATGCGGATAAACCTTTTTTTTAAGAAGACTCACCCCTAATCTCTGAAGGAAAACGCGAACGCCATCATATGTCACCGGAAAAAGCTGCGCCTGCGGATTATCTTTGTCAGGATGTGCAACAAGCCAGGTATCCATAGCCTTCGTACATATGGGAACGCTTATTGTCCGGGGTTTTGTTTTACTATGTTTAATCCTGATCTGATAATAGGACCTGCCCTCTTCGTTTTTCTTCGTCAAATCTCCTATCCTTATATTCAAAAATTCCTCAATTCTCGCACCGCTGTCAAATAACACCAGTATTATCGCGCGTTCCCTGTTATTGCAGGCATCAGCAAGCTTTTCGACTTCTTCTCTTGTAAGCGCAGGCACCTCTCTAATCTCCTCTTTTTTCCTTATCCATCCCGCCATCTGCTGAAATTGGTCTCCTTCTCCATAGATAAACTTCATCAACCTTTTGATAATTATTTTAAAATCATTGACAGTATCGTTCGCAAGCGGAATTTCCGTAGGTATCTTGATAAGCTGTCGCTCCCCCCGGATTTTTTTAAGCCGGACTATTTGCTTCTTGAAATGTCCATTATTTAATCTGACTATGAATTCCTCAATGTCTTTCTCGGTAATCTCTTTGAAAGGTTTATCCTCAAACATGGAATTGAGTCGCGAAAGCAGATAAATGTACTTGCTCAATCTAATCGGAGAACATTGCCTGCTGCTTACCTTGCCTATTTCACAGCCATGCAAAAAATCAAGAATGATCTGCTTATTCTCAGCATTTATACTGCCGTCTTCCCGAAGGGATTCAAGTCGTCGCAAATATGTTTTCTTGCTATTATGGATATCAATTTTATCCGTGCCTGCATTTTCCATAAAAAACTAAGGAAACACTACTATATAAACTTTACGCTTTTTTTTCGAACATTTAGTACCATCGCCCCGACCGGGCTACGGTATTTTTTGTTCACTTTTTGGGCGTATAGTATCTGTCAGAATCCTTGTTTTTGTATTCCTGGCATGAGTTGTATGTATTTTTGCTGTCGAGTTCACAAGTCATCTTTTCAAGAACATCCATCCAGTACGGAGAAGACAATTCGCCGGAACCGTTAATATTCTGCTGGTATTTTGATTTATAGTCTTCATATCGGTTTTCCATCCCGTAATTTAAATGTCAGACCATTCAACATCGTCGTTAACCGATATATCAATCTCCATATCAGGCTTCTCGATGTATTCCTTTAAGCCCATCCGGTACACAAACCTTTCCAGCCTGGCAAACCTTCTCTCAAGCTTTTTTATCCTTTCTATAATTCCAAAATTGTCTTCTTCCATTTTAAATATTTTGCAATCTCTCCCTGTGGGATTCAGCATGCCAATAACATCTTAAACATACCGCGACATGCATAACGCTGCCGCCGACAAACATGCTCTGCATGACAAGCTCTGAGTCTATGTTCAATCCGCAATAATAACATGGCATGCTCTAGCTAATACTGAAGGGTATAAAGACCTTATACCGAAACTAGTCATACTCATAACCAGGATCCGGCCGGTAATTTTCATTGTCTTTATACCTTCCATCCAGAGAGTAATCTGTCCTGTTCTTTATCATATAGCAAAGCTTCATATTCAAATCCCGCATCATATTGCTTATATCGTTGACTTTCTTATCAATCCGGATAACAGCTTTCCTTGACTTTGTTTCAAGATTCTCTTTAGGCATTTTAGTACTTTCAGGTTTATCTTGATTGTCCGGCTTGAGATTTTATGACCTGCTCAAAGTATGTCACCGGCTTTATATCTGTAATGATGGTTTTGTGAATTACCCATCGGCCGTCTTTGCTTTTTGAGAT
>PXAU01000242.1 GCA_003567075.1 Trueperaceae bacterium | reverse complement strand
GCGCGCGGAGAGGAACAGCACCGGCGTCTCGTCGCCGCGCTCGCGCATGCGTTCGCACAGGGTGAAGCCGTCGAGCTTGGGCAGCATCACGTCGAGCACCACCAGGTCGGGCGGGCCTTCGTCGCCGCCGAGCCAGCCCCGCTCGCCCTCGAGGCCGTCGCGGGCCCAGCGCACGCCGAACCCCTCGGCTTCGAGGTTGTCGATCAGCACGTTCGCCAGCGCAGGCTCGTCCTCCACCACCAGCAGGCGCGGGCGGACCGGGTTCACGCTGCGCCTCCATCGCGCGCGACGCGTCCCCGCGCGGCGCCCAGCGAGGGCTCACCCGGGCCTCTGCCCGAACCGTCGCCGGTCGGCCCGCCAAGCGCGTCGCCGGTCGGCCCGCCAAGCGCGTCGCCGGTCGGCCCGCCAAGCGCGTCGCCACCCTCGGGCGCGAGCGTCACCCGGCGCGGCAGCACGATGCTGAACCGGGTGCCCCGGCCACTCGGTCCAGCGGCGACCTTGACCCAACCGCGCATCGCCTCGATCGTGCTCTTCACCAGCGCCAGGCCCAAGCCCACGCCCGCCGACTCGCGCGTCAACTCGTCACCGGTGCGGTAGAAGCGCTCGAACACACGTGCGCGCTCGGCCGGATCGAGCCCCACGCCCTCGTCGTCGACGTGCAGGCAGACCAGGTCACCGTCGCGCTCCAGCGTGAGCGTGACGGGCTTCTCGTCGCCGGGCGTGTACTTGACCGCGTTGTCGAGCAGGTTCGAGAGTGCCACCCCGAAGGCGTCGGTGTCGAGCGCCACCGGCAGCGGCTCTGGGCTGTAGCGGACCTGCAGGAGGGCGCCACGAACCTCCAGGCCTGGCCGCAGGCGCCCCACGAGCCCTTGCACCACGTGGTTGAGCTCGCTCGCCGCCAACGGCGGCGGTTCGCTGGCTTGCTCCAGGCGGGCGCTGGCGAGGACCTGTTCGCTGGTCCGCTCGAGGCGGTCGATCTCGCCCTCCATGCGGCGCAGGTAGTCCTGCTCCCGCTCCGGCCCGAGGCTGCGAAGCCGCAGCGTCTGCACCAGCAGCCGGAGCGTGCTGATGGGGGTCTTGAACTCGTGCGTCACAGCCGAGAGGAAGTTCGCCTGGCGGCGCTTCAGCTCGCGTTCGGTGCGGAGACTGCCGGCGATGAACAGCAGCAGGCCCAGGATCACCAGCGCGAAGAACGGCCCTTCGAAGGCCAGCATGCGCCGCGTCGAGGCGTTGCGGGCTTCCACGGCGGCGCGCGCCGCTGGGTCGATCTCGAGCGATCCGCCATCGGCCCTGAGGCGAAGGTGGGGGTAACGCGCGAGCAGCGCCTCGGCGTTGCCGGGATCGACCGCGAGGAGTTCGTTCGCGCTCCGCACGTCGCGCTCCCAGGCCGCCACGGTGGTGGTGGCCAACTCGGTCGCCAAGCGGCCTTGCATGATGATCCACCACGTCACTTGCGCCAGCACGAACAGGACGATCACGCCGAAGGCCACACGCGTCGCGCGCTGGCGCGTCGACCTCACGCCAACCATCCCCGCTCGACGGCCTCGAGAGCGGCGTACGTGACGACCAGGTCGGCACCCGCCCGGCGGATGGCGTAGAGCGCCTCCCGCGTCGCGGCCGCCTCGTCCAGAACGCCAGCGGCGGCCGCGGCAGCGAGCATCGCGTACTCGCCCGAGACCTGGTACGCGACGAGCGGCAAGGGGGTGGTCGGACGCAGGCGCGCCAGCAGGTCGAGGTAGGGCAGGGCGGGCTTCACCATGAGCATGTCGGCGCCCTCGGCCTCGTCCAAGGCCGCTTCGCGCAGCGCCTCGCGAGCGTTGCGCCCATCCATCTGGTAGCTGGCGCGCGTCGCGGGCGCCGGCACGCCGGCGTCCGCCATGGCGCTCGGCGCGGAGCCGGCGGCGTCGCGGAAGGGGCCGTAGAAGGCCGAGGCGTACTTCACCGCGTACGACAGGATGCCGACGTCGCTGAAGCCCTCCGTGTCGAGTCGCGCACGCAGCGCCGCCACCCGCCCGTCCATCATGTCCGATGGCGACACCAGGTCGGCACCCGCCTCGGCATGCGCCACGGCCATCGCCGCGAGTCGCACGAGCGACCGGTCGTTGTCGACGACCCGCTCGCGCGCGTGGGCGCGCGGCGCACGCAGCACGCCGCAGTGCCCGTGGTCGGTATACGCACAGAGGCAGACGTCGGTGATCAGCACGAGATCGTCGCCGAAGGCCGCGCGGGCGGCGCGCAGGGCGCGCGGTACGGGTCCCTCGCGGTCGTCGGCTCGACTGGCCGAGGCGTCCTTGTCGCTGGGATCGGGCACCCCGAACAGCAGCGCGCTGCGCACACCGGCGGCGAGCTGGCGCTCCAGCTGGGGCAGCAACCGATCGATCGAGCGCCGCGACACGCCCGGGAGCGACGCCACCGGCTCGCTGCGCCCCTTCCCGCCCAGCACGAAGTGGGGCAGGACCAGGTGGCGCGGCAGCAGCGCCGTCTCGGCCACGACGTCGCGCAGCGCCGCGGTGGTGCGCAGGCGGCGGGGTCGGACCAACGGCAGCGGCAGCTCGGCTTCGGGCGTTGGGCGCGCTGCTGGTGTGCCGGCGTAGCGCGTCATGGCGATCCTCCTGCGCCCACGTGACGGTGCAGCGGCGCCAGACCCGCAAGCGCGCTGACGACGCCTTCGGCGCTCGGCTCCGGCGCTTCACGGCAGCGCCAGCCGCGTTCCCGCAGCGCTGCTGCGGTGGTCGGCCCGAGCGCGATCAGCACGGCGTGGTCACCGATCTCGCGCGGCAGGGCCGCGGCCGCGGACGGGCTGGTCAGAAGCACCGCGTCGACCCGACCCGTCACCTGCCACGGCAGGGTGATGACGTCGTACACGGTGGCGGCGCGTGGGAACGCGCCGCCAGCACGGAGCCGCTGGG